>JAISNF010000525.1 GCA_031276415.1 Planctomycetaceae bacterium | reverse complement strand
AGGGGGGATATTTTCTTTTTTTCTCGGATTTGTAAATATTCGGCAAAATTCTTGAAAAATAATCAATTTATTTCGTTTATGACCGGAAATTCAGAAATAACATCAACCGTCTCAAACTTTAATTAGGTGAAATTGAGATTGTTGTATTTTGAAACAACTTGTTTGTTTTTAATTGTTTTTCGTATCGTGTCCAGAATAATTTGTATGTCAATAGGCTTGCCAATATGTCCATTCATTCCAGCATCAAGAACCTCTTGCACGTCCTCCTTGAAAACATTGGCTGTCATCGCAATAATCGGTAATGTCATCGCATCAGGATGTTGCGACGCCCGTATGTTTCGCGTGGCTGTACAACCGTCCATGACCGGCATTTGCATGTCCATCAATACAAGTAAATAATAACCAGCCGGCGAATTTTGTATCTTTTCCATCGCCTCTTTGCCATTCTCCGCTTCCTCAATAATAATATGCGTCTCCCTAAGTAAAGAACAAATAATAAGCCGGTTCACCTTCACATCGTCAGCAACCAAAATTCTGTAACCTGTAAAATCCGATAACTCCTTCGATTTCCGTTCCTCCTCTTCTTTGATTTGCGGTGACATGGTGTCTTTTTCAAAACGTACCGAAAACATGAAACGCGCCCCTTGCCCCAAAATACTCTCCACCCGAATCGTCCCGCCCATGAGTTCCACAATATGTTGGCTAATCGTAAGACCAAGCCCCGTACCACCATAATTACGCGAAATAGTGTTGTCCGCCTGCTCAAACGGTTTGAACATACGCTCCAAAAATTCCGGCATAATACCAATTCCTGTGTCAATAACAGAAAATTGAAGAGTAATCGAGTCCTGATCATGGGAAAATTCCGAAATATCCAATTGAACCAAACCACCCTCCGGCGTGAATTTGATGGCATTGCCCAACAAATTAATCAGAACCTGCGATAAACGCATGTCATCGCCCAACAATTGGAGATTGTCAAGATTGTGAAAATCAACCGATAATGTCTGCGATTTGTTCTCCGCAAGTTGCAACATACTAATACGAATAGACTCAATCACTTGTCGCAAATTAAATACATTATTCGCCAGTTTGAATTTTCCGTCTTCAATTTTTGAAATATCAAGAACATCGTTAATCAGCCCAAGTAAATGTTTCGATGATGCCTTGATTTGCGTAATACAACGATCAATCTCTTCCGGGTCTTTCGTGCGTTCCGCAATTTGTGTCATGCCAATAATGGCGTTCATGGGAGTACGGATTTCATGACTAAGATTGGCAAAAAAACGGCTTTTCGCATGTCCCGCTTGATTGGCTTTCTCAACCGCATCAAAAAGCCCCATAATTCCGCTCATCTGTTGACAATACACCATAAAAGGCGAAGTCAACTCCTGCGGAAGGAAATCATAAATGTCTTTGTTCGTTTCAGAAATACCGCCTAAAATCACACTGTTTAATTGGTGTTGATTGCCAAAAACCGGCATAAAAATAACATTGGATAAACCCATGTCCAACCATATTTGACTCGTAACCGGCGATTCACAACTTGCCTGATTTTGTGAAAAAATATATCCGCCCGCTCCCTGTTTTTTCCATTCTTCAGAGGAAATAGTAAAAACGGTTTGCTCGGTTTCCAGATTCAATCCGTTCAATAAAATTAACTGTTGGTCGGCAATATTTACTTCAAACAATCCGCCTACTTCCAGTTGGAAAATATCAATAATTCCCTCAACAATAGTCGCATATAATGTTTCACGATCCTGAGTTGAAAAAACACGTTGAGCGTACTCATGCATTCGGGCAAATTTATTGATATGTAAATCCAAGCGGTATTGGGTATCACGGAGATTTTGCGCAATCACTTCAGAGCGGGCAACCTTACGGGAAACGGAATCCAGTTCTGCTCTAAGATATTCAATCTCCTGCTCTTGCGAATGTTCTTGAAGCATAAAAAAATCTCTCTCAATACATCTGCGTTCAAACGAAGGCTAGAGTGTAAAATAAATCAACGTAAATTCGTTGAAATATCATAATCGTTAATAATCGTAATCGTTAACCGGTGATTGCCGCAACAAATATTTTTCTCAATAAATGCCATTGTAAATAAGGTCATTATTTGTCGGTTTTCTGAATTTCAACTAAAATATTACAAAAAAACCGGAATCTGTTCTGTTACTAAATTTTGTTACCGGACAAAATTGGTCGTTACAATTTCTTCCGATGTCGGCGGCGTAACATGACCTTGACCGTGTTCGACAAGTTTCAACATCCATGCGAGATTTCGTCCTAATGTTCGTAAAATTCGTAACCCTTCAAAATCCTGATAGATTTCACCCGGACTAAAACCGTGAATAACATTCCAGTAACATGAACCAACCGTCATTAGTTCTGAAATTTGGAGATATTTATTCAACTGATCAAAAGCGGCAGTTCCACCGGAACGACGCACCGCAACAACGGACGCTCCTATCTTGAGCCGTAATAAACCTCCGTTGGTATAGGAAACAAAAAATGCCCGATCCAAAAAGGATTTCATTGTTCCGTTAATTCCTGAAAAATAAACCGGCGAGCCCAATACCAATCCGTCCGCTGCAATCATTTTCGGTAACAATTCGTTGACGGTATCGTCAAACGCCGCACAACGTCCGTTTTGTTGTTCGGCACACTGCGCACAACCGATACAACCATGAATTTTTTTATTACCGATGGTAATCAATTCTGTTTCGATGCCTTCCTCTTGAACCGTTTGAAGTAATATTTGCAACGATTGTGCGGTATTACCGTTGGGTTTGGGACTACCGTTAATTGCTAAAACCTTCATCATAACCTCGTAGGGTAAAGGTGTAAAAAACTGTGTAAAAAACTGTGTAAATAAGATAGAAACATAACAATAATTACGGAACCGGAAAAGTGAACCGAAAAAGCGGCAACAAATCGGGCAACAATATTTCCGGTTCCCTATTTTATCTGAGTGTATACTTTTCACATTTGACAATTCGGTTTGCGTTTTTGAACAAAATCAACAAATTTCAACGGGATTAACGGAATTTACAGGATTGGCGACTAGAATATTCCAGGTGATATTTTCTAACAAAACCGAATTTTAAAGTGTAATGAGTATATTTTATTTAACGATAAAGTACCAGCAAGGCGGTGGAATAATTGTGATAAGTATTTTTTCCGCCTAATCGGGCATATTCACCAAATCCGTAATTACCGAGCCAAGGCGGTACAATTCCATCAACAGATAAAGCGGTATGCATCATGGTGATAATTTCGTCTTTGACAACCCGATTAAACAGAAAACGTCCGCGAGCAAGACAGTCTGTTTGAAAAACAGCGACAGGTTTACCGTTTCCGATATTTGCTTGCAGATATTCCAAAGAGCGTTGTTGTTCGGAGAATATCAGGTTTTCGTCACGCGATGTCAGCCAAAGTTTCAAACCTTCTTTACAGGTAACAGGGTAATACATAATTTCGCCGTCATGTTTTGTAACAACACGCAAAATGTGTGAATTACCATATTCTTGGGCGAGTTCTGGAGGAAGTTTTTCGGCGAGGGCACCGATGGGAATTGTATCGCCGCAGGTGGAATCGACGGGTTTGGTCAATCTTTCGGTGTATTCTGTCCATGCGCCGCGTCCGTTTAATTCATAGATACGGTTTCCTTCGGCTTTGGTAACAATCATCGGTTCGCCGTAAGCCGTAAATCCATGAGTAGCGCGGGTGATATTTTTGAGAGTCGGGTCAGCGAAACCAACTGCCCAAGCATCGTGTTCACTCATCACGTAGTCGTGATATTGATAATTGTGAACGCCGCGCATATTATCGGAAGAGGTTCCGCCGAAGATAGTTACTTCTTCGCCAAAGGTTTCGGAAAAAGCCTTGAGAACAAGGTTATTATCGATATCAATTCCTGAGCAAAGCAGATAAATGACATTGATTTCGGAACTTTTATTTTTGAGTTGTTGGGCGAGTTCGAGTCCTTTTTGGTAGGAATTATACCCATAAATTTCTGAAACGGCGGCGGGGTGAAGTTCTTTTTCCGGACCGCAAACTGCCATGATTGCCAGTTCATTCATTGATTCTCCGACGCCTTCGCGTCCTGTTACGCCGCAACCGGATACTCCAAACACGGGAATGGAGGGGATCATTTTGTGAATAGCGGCGGCGACTTTATCGAGTTTATGCCCTAAAGTTGCGTTAAAAATGATAGTTCGGCAATGCTTTGGCACTCCGTTTGGAAAAGCAACTTCAATACATTCTTGGGCGGCTCGTTCAGAATTAACAATTCGAACACTTGAAGAAAAAAATTCTAACATGGGAATATTTCCTTAATTTTTGAATAAAACAATAAACATCTAGTTGCGGTCATTGACTCGCAATGGACACGGTTAATTTTACAATTTTTACAATTTAGACGTTCAACATCGGAACATTTTAACAATCTCATTATTTACCGTCAACCTAACTACGCCATAAAACGGCTAAAAAAACGGGAATTATTCAATAACATTTGTGGTTTTGTGGTTAATTCCGAAGTTAATTCCAGAGTTAATTCAAAGGTCGGCAATCCTTTGCCGAAGGTTATGTAATTTACGGGTTGCAACGGTTGATCGGGAACGACAACAGGGTCAAAGCCGACGAGTACGCCGACTATAACCCTGTTTTCGGACGGAAATCGAAATGACATCAACTGTTGCAACTATGGGCGAAAACACTTCGGCAAAACGTTTCGCCTACCAACTGTTTTATTGTTTCGTATTTTCAAAAAAATTATCTGCGTTCATCTGCGAAATCTGCGGACAAGTTTTGTTAGGAAAATTAGGCGGAAATGAGGTTTGCCGCAAGCGGAATTATTGTCGTAAATTGTTTTGTTTTAGGTTGTGGCGGTTTGTTTTTTGTATTGGTTTAAGATACCGGGAATCGCCTGCGTGGTTAGGTTTGCATGGAAATTGCCGTCAATATTCATGACCGGAGCCAATCCACACGCCCCGATACACGCAACAACCTCAAGACTAAATATACCATCACGCGTTGTTTCACCGGCTTCAATCTTCAATTCCCGCTTCAAAGAATCAAGAACCGCCGCCGAACCCTTGACATGGCACGCCGTCCCACGACAAATCTGAATGTGAAACCGCCCCTGCGGCGTAAAACGAAATTGATTGTAAAATGTCGCCACTCCGTAAATTTTGCTCGCCGGAAGATTTAACATCTTGCCAACAACAATAACCGCTTCAC
>JAISNF010000476.1 GCA_031276415.1 Planctomycetaceae bacterium | reverse complement strand
AGTAATCCTGTTGTTATTTTTGATAATCTCATGTAAGTTAAAATTTGTGCTTTGTGTATATCAGTAATTTCTTTGACTGATTTTAATTCAAGAATCAATTTGTTTTCTACAAGTATATCAATTCGGTACGCTGATTCTATTTGTAATCCTTTATAATTCATTGGCAATTCTACTTCTAATTTATGTTTAATATTTGCGAATTGTAATTCGTAACTCAAGCATTTTTTATATGTTTCTTCAAATAATCCAGGACCGAGTTGTTTATGAACTTCGATAGCACAACCGATTACAATTTGTGTTAATGGATCTTGGTTTGTTATCATATTGTCATTAACTATAGAGGACACAGAGATAGAAAATTATTCTGATCAACTAATTGATTGTGATATTTTTGGTAAATAATATTAAAAGTTAAAGTAAAAAACATATTCAAAAAATCTCTTCAAAAATTTCCTCTCTGTGCTCTCTGTGTCCTCTGTGGTTAAATAAAAAATCTGTGGTTTAACAGTACGAGCAATCGTTTTTTGGAGATTATTGGTTTTTACTGAAGTTTTTCTATTATTCTTTAACTTCTTATTCTTTAACTCTTTCGATATATTCACCGGTTCGGGTATCGACTTTGATTTTTTCGCCTGTTTCGACGAAGTTGGGGACGAGGATTTCGGCTCCGGTATCGACTTTGGCGGGTTTTGTAACATTTGTTGCGGTATTTCCGCGAACTCCGGGTTCGGTGTATTCGACTGTTAAAATAACATGATTAGGCGGCGTGATACCGATTGGGGTATTGTCGTGCAACATTACTTTGCAGATCATACCTTCTTTGAGATATTTCCACACATCGTCCACTAATTCGGCGGAGAGTTCGTACTGTTCGTAAGATTCATTGTCCATAAACGTGAACGAATGAGTATCTTTGTAAAGATATTGGGCGTCAATTTCGGTAATATCTGCGGATTCTAACGTATCGCCGCTTTTATAAGTTCGGTCGAGTACGGTTCCTTTGGTCAGGTTGCGCAATTTACATTTATAAAGAGCCTGACCTTTACCGGGTTTTACGAAATTGCATTCGATCATAATATAAGGATCGCCGTCAATTTGAACTTTGAGTCCTTTGCGAAAGTCGCTTGTATTTACTGAAGCCATAACTGAAAAATCCTTTGATTTAGGGTTGAACTTGGTTTAGTGAATGGAACGGGTTATACTTTGGGGAACATCTAAAAACCACAAATTTATTTTTATTAACCACAGCGGACACAGAAAACGCAGAGAAAATGTTTAATTGGAATCAAAACGTTATTTAATAGCAACTTCTAAAAACCTATTTTTTTAGGCAAAAAATATTTACAATTCCTTCTTTTTCCTTATTTTTGAGGACAAGAATTTTTAAAAACAAGATTTTTAGATGTTTCCTGATATTATAACGGACTTTTGATCTAAAATTATTTTTTAAAATTTTTCCTCTCTGTGAACTCTGTATTCTCTGTGGTTAAATAAAAAATCGGTTATTAGGACTTCCCTTTTTTTAATGTTGATTGAGGTTTAATGTGACTAATGTTAATTGGAAAGACGAATTAAGTCAAGCCGTTACGGAAGTTTCGGAACTTTGCCGGATTCTTGAATTGCCGATTGATTGGGGTGATCCCTTGGTTTTGCGTGAATATCCGCTTTTTGTTCCGCATTCGTTTGTTGACAAAATGGCAAAAGGTCAATCCAATGATCCGCTTTTGTTGCAAGTTCTTCCTTGTCGGGAAGAATTGGCGATAATTTCCGGTTTTTCACGTGATCCGCTTCACGAATTATCGAATAATTTTTCTGATTCTTCGTGTTGTGTTCTGAAAAAGTATGCTGGGCGTGTTCTTTTGTTGGTTTCGCATAGTTGCGGGATTCATTGTCGTTTCTGTTTTCGGCGTTTTTTTCCGCGATTCAATTGTTTTGACGAAAATTATTTTAATAATATTGAAATGTTGCTTAAACCGCTTTATTCCGACAATACAATTGAGGAAGTAATTTTGAGCGGGGGCGATCCTTTGTTGCTTGACGATTTGGAATTGGAGCGGTTGCTTTATTATATCGTCAAAATTTCGCATGTTAAGAGGATCAGAATACATTCTCGATTGCCGGTGGTGTTACCGAATCGTTTAACGCCGGAGTTAGTTAAAACACTTTCATTTTCTTGTCCGATTTATTTGGTGTTACACATTAATCATCCGAATGAGTTATGCGATGAATTTTGGGAACGCCGAGAGATGTTGAAGGTTCCGGTTGTTTTATCGCAAACAGTTTTGTTGAAGGGGGTTAATGACAATTCTGAGGTGTTGTATCAACTTTTTGATCGGTTAATTGATCATCGGATTATTCCTTATTATTTGCATCAATTGGATCGGGTGCAAGGGGCGGCGCATTTTGAAGTTCCGTTGGAGGAGGGTTGCCGTTTGATGGAACAACTTCGCAAACGTTTACCCGGCTATGCGGTTCCCAAATATGTTCAGGAAATTCCCGGAATGTTGAGTAAAACAGAAATAAAAGAAATTATCCGCAAATAACGCCAATTATCGCTGATAATTTTAAAAAATAATCTGCGATAATCTGTATAATCTGCGGATAAGTCTTTAGTTTCTACGCCTTTTACGATGATTTATGCGTCCAAATCAAAAATTCGGACGCATTTAACAGTTTTTTGAACGCACATAATAATATTTGGGACGTCAATAATAACATTTGGGACGCACATAATAATATTTGGGGTGTCAATAATAATATTTAGGATGTCACTAATAACATTTAGGAGCCCATAATAATGTTTTGGATGTCCATAATAATATTTTAGATATCCATAATAATATTCTTGGCGTCAATAATAATATTCTATGCGTCCATAATAGTCCTCTAGGTGCAGACAGTAATGTCTTGTGCGTATAAAATATTACTATAGGAGCGTATAATAATTCAAAAACTGTATTTGTCAATACGAGAGATTCAATAAATTATTTTTTTATTAACAATATTGGATATAAAGTCCGTAGATTACGCTGATAATCGCTGATAATTTTTAAAAATAATCTGCAATAATCTGCGTAATCTACGGACAATTTTAAAAATAATCAAAAGTAAAAATTATAAAATTTTACGCTTCCGGCTCTTGTAAAGATTTTTTTTCAAAGTACAATACTTATTTCGTTTTGTTCTGTCCGGCAACCATTTTATCTCGTCGGTCAACACAGAGTCGGCAATTCAGCAGAACTCTATGTAAGATAAGTCCTTGCGGTTTTATTTTAATGGAACCATTTTAATGCGACATTTAATGGAACCTTCAATAAAACCAAAGAATAAACTTATCGCCCATACTGGTTGCACAATTCAACATTTATTCAAAATATTTTTTTACGGATGTTCGGCAAAGATAAAGGCGTTTACAAATTGGTGCTTCCGACATTGGAATCACCGCGTGAATTAGAACGGCTTTCCCTCGCCGAACTGAATAATCTCGCATCAGAAATTCGTGAAGAACTCTGCCTGCTTTACGATCATCGTTCCGTTCATTTTGCCTCCAATCTCGGTGTTGTCGAACTTTGCATCGCCTTGCACACAACATTTGACTTTTCTTGGGATCGCCTCATCTGGGACACCGGACACCAAATTTATCCTCACAAACTCCTGACCGGACGTTTTAACCGTTTTGCAACGATTCGTACAAAAGGCGGTCTCATGGGATTTCCAAACCCCGAAGAAAGTGAATACGATCTCATGATGACCGGTCATGCCGGTTGTAGTATCGGTACGGCACTCGGACTTTGTTGTGGTGATGATCTGATCGCCGGTTCCAATAAACGGCATAGTGTTGCTGTTATTGGCGATGGCGCATTGAGCAGCGGTGTTGTGTACGAAGCAATGAACCACGCCGGAGGTCTCAAAAAAAATCTGACCGTTGTCCTCAATGATAATAAAATGTCAATTTGTCCGCGTGTCGGCGGATTGTCTGATCATTTGGATCGTTTGCGAATGCATCCGATTTACAGCCGCGTCAAACAAAAATTGCACAGCCTTGTTGATCGAACTCCAATTATCGGTTCGTCAATGGATTCTTTTTTTGGTCGTTTCAAAAACGCTATTAAAGCGGGATTACTTGGCGGTATGTTGTTTGAGGAACTTGGATTTCGGTACATTGGTCCCATTGACGGTCATAATATTGCCCGGCTTCAACGTTTTCTTCGTATGGCACGAAGTCTTGAAGAACCTGTTCTTCTCCATATTTTCACGGAAAAGGGGCGTGGATTTCGACCTGCCGAAGAAAATCCGACCGCTTATCACGCTCCCAAACCGGGTAGAATTTTTAAAACGTCCTTTCCCGTTTCGTCTGTTGAGGATTCTATTGCTCCATATTCTTCCCAATATTCCCAATCTTCGCCCGTTGCTTCTTCAACATCTCAACCGCAAATTTCATTTACCGAACATGCCCGAAATGCAATTGAATTATTGATGCGGCATAATGACCGGATTTGTGTGATTACGGCGGCGATGTGTCAGGGCAATATGCTTGAACCGATTCGCGATCAATTTCCAGACCGGTTTTTTGATGTTGGTATTTGTGAATCTCATGCGGTTGTTTTTGCTGCGGGTTTAGCCAAAGCCGGAATGTTACCGATTGTGGATATTTACAGTACATTTTTACAACGGGCTTACGATCAACTGTTTCAAGAAATTTCATTGCAAAATCTTCCTGTAATTCTGGCGATTGATCGTGCGGGATTGGCGGGACCGGATGGTCCGACTCATCATGGAGTTTTTGATTTTGGTTATTTGCGACCGTTTCCGAATTTTGTTGTTATGGCTCCGGCGGATGCGCTTGATGTGGAACCCATGTTCCGTTTTGCCGAGCATCTGGAAAAACCGGTTGCTATTCGTTATCCTAAAGCCAATGCAACTATTGTTGAACGTAATCCCGAACCAATTCAATTAGGCAAAGCGGAAATTGTTCGTAATGGTAATGACGGAATGATTGTTGTTTGCGGTGCTTTTTTGGAAACGGCTGTTGAGGCGGCGAAAACATTGGGCAAAAATCTTGACGGTTTAGGGCGTGTTGATGTTGGAGTGATCAACGCCCGATTTGCCAAACCGCTTGATACTGATCTGATTTTGCAACCGCTTCGTGAAGGCAAATTTTTGATTACGTTTGAAGAAGGAATGTTAATTGCCGGTTTTGGCAGTGCGGTTCTTGAAGCGGCGAACGATGAACGACTTGATACGCGGCGTTTGCGGCGATTTGGAATTTCCGATCATTACGTGGAACACGGGGAACGTGCCGAATTACTTGACGATCTTGGTCTCAATGAAAAACAACTCGTTAAAATTTGCCGCGAAATTATGTTCAGATAAACAACGGTTACTTATAAATATTACAAATTTTAGTAATATTCAATTTTAACTTTCAATTTTAACTTTATTTATGATTATGAAAAAGTCGTGTGTATTGGCGTATTCTGGTGGTCTTGACACATCGGTTATATTGGGTTGGCTAATGGATCAGGGGTATGAGGTTCATGCTGTTTATGTTGATCTGGGTCAGCCGTGTGAAGATCGTCAGGCGATTCTTGAGAAGGCTCAAAAGATTGGTGCTTCTTCGGCGCGGATTGTTGACGTTCAAAATGAGATGTGTCGTGATTTTGCTTTTCCTATTTTGCAATTTCAATCGAAATATGAAGGAGTTTATTTGCTTGGCACATCGATTGCTCGTCCGATTATTTCGAAGGTGTGTCTTCAAGTGGCTCAGGAGGTTGGTGCGGCGGTTTATGCTCACGGAGCAACTGGCAAGGGCAATGATCAATGCCGTTTTCAACTGGCTGCTGAAGCGTTGAATCCCGATATTGAAATTATTGCTCCGTGGCGTGACGAAAAATTTCGCAAGGCATTTCCGGGGCGAACCCGAATGATTGAATATTGCAACAAGAAAAAAATTCCGGTGAAGGCGTCGTTTCAGAAACCGTATAGTAGTGACGAAAATTGTCTTCATATTAGTCATGAGGCGGGGATTCTTGAAAAGTTGGATGTGTGTGGTATTCAGTCGATTGAGTTTGGCATGTGTGTTGCGCCGCAACAGGCACCGGATCAAACGGAACAAGTTTCGGTAACATTTAAAAGCGGTATTCCTGTTGCGGTTAACGGCAAGAAAAAAAACGCTATTGGAATTGTCAAAGAACTCAATCGGATTGGTGGTCGTAACGGTATTGGTTTGATTGACATGGTGGAGAACCGGTTTGTTGGTATGAAGAGTCGCGGGGTGTACGAAGCGCCCGGCATGACGATTTTGTACAATGCTCATCGATATGTGGAACAATTAACGTTAGATCGTGATTTAATGCATTTACGGGATCGGCTTTCGCCGGAGGTGGCGGAGATGGTTTATTATGGTTTTTGGTATCATGCCAAGATGGATGCGTTGCTTGCTTTTATTAAAGAGGCTCAACAACCGGTAACCGGCGAAGTTGTTTTGAATCTTTACAAGGGCAATATTATTGTTCAAAACCGGAGCAGTGAAAACAGTTTATATGATGAGGGTATTGCGACAATGGAAGGGGGGGGCGATTACAACCAAAGCGATGCCGCCGGATTCTTGAGAATACAAGGTTTACCGTCGCGTATTCAAGGAAAAATACGACCGCGAAAATTCACATAAAATCAAATCGCTTACAGGTCTTGCGGGTACTTCTAAAAACAAAAATTACTTTTTAAAACCACAGAAAACACAAAGAGAAAAAGTGTCCGCAGATTACGCTGATGGACGCAGATAATTTTTAAATATAGAAAACAAAAAAAGTTAAAGCAACAAAAAAATTGTTTGTCTATTTTGTTGTTTCGTATTCTCAAAAAAACAATCTGCACTCATCAACGTAATCTGCGGACACTTTTTCTCTGTATTCTCTGTGGTTAATAAAATGTACCTGTTCACGGATATTTTTTTGTATGTTCTTTTTTGTTTTTGTTTTTTTGTTATTATGGGTGTATGGAATTTTTTTGTCCATCCTAATCAAAATTGATGTTGCGGAAGATGTCTTGGAAAACCTAACATCAATTGCCGTAACCGTTTGCGCGTGTTCAAAAAAACGGCA
>JAISNF010000336.1 GCA_031276415.1 Planctomycetaceae bacterium | reverse complement strand
AGGGGAACAATTGGAAGCCTTGAAAGAAATTAAAAACGGTCAGTCGGAAAACTTTTCACGAATGTGGCAATTAACGTTACGTTCCATGAACACGACAACAAAAAACGCTGATGAGAATTGGAATCGATTTTCGGACAATGAAAAAGATGTTCTTCGACCGCGCGAAGATCAAACAAAAGATTGATACCCGAACACGTAAAGTGTTATCGAAATTCGGTACAACATTCCGCACGAAAAATTTTTTGGTCAATTGTTTCGTGAGTTCAAGACGGATTTCTTCAATCTGATCCGGTGCCTGATTTCCTGTTGCAATATCGCCGCCGCGGTTGTTTTCAATGTGGAGGCAATCGGCATATAATTGATACATTCCCGTTGCATACGCCGTGCGGACGTTCCAAATAATATCGTCAACTGAATATTTGAAATCAACGTTCGGATTCGACGCATTCTGTAACACTTTTGTAATATCAAGTTTGATTGAATTTTTAATAGAATTTGATTTTTAACCTGCCAACAAAAGTATCAACCGGAATTACAGATTTTTTGAACGAGAAGAATTGACAATACATATTGATGAAATAGTAATTTGCCTAGAAAAATTATTTACAAGACCGTCTTACTTTGTTTAGTTAAATTATTTTTGATTTCGTTTTCTTTTTTCTTGTAATTTTTGAAATGTCACGTAATTAAGATTATATTTTCCTGTATAAAGATATTCTTTACCATCAATCCAACAAGAGATTTCACTTAAAATAATACAAGATTTTGTCTGATCTTTGTCAAAAAAATTCTGAATATCTGACCAAATATCAAGTTCCATAATTTCGACCGTTCGAGAAAAACCTTCACCTTCTTCAAGATCAATAACACGATATTTTTGAAACGTTGGTAGTTCTGTTTTCTGCCTCATTGAAATTGTGGAAAAAGTGTCATTACTTTGTGTATTCAATATTTTGAAATTTTTAACGAACGATTGATTAAGATCAACAGTTACTACAACATCAATTGGATTTTCCAAAGAAATTGTTAATTCGCCTGTTTTATCGTTTAATGTCAACCTCCTTTGTATGAGGGAGGTATCAATACTTTTTTTTATATTTTCCCATGATGCTTTAAATTTTTGTATCTGTAGTAATTGTTGATAATCAATATCAGCATGTAAACTTGGTACTTTATTGTCAATCGTTTTAGGAAGTAATGAAGTATATTCATAATGTATTTCAAAAACACTTTTTTTATCTTTTTCTATGGTGGACTTGAGTTGGTTCCAAATACCAATATCCCAAACTTTAATCGTTTTATTAAACATTTCCCCTTTTTTTAAAAGAATCGTTTTATATTTTGGAACAGGCGGGTAAACTTCTACAGTTGAAATTCGACCAGAATGAGGAACTCTAATAACAGAATCTTCCATACCAGTCCACAGAC
Organism: Planctomycetaceae bacterium; assembly: GCA_031276415.1. GTDB lineage: Bacteria > Planctomycetota > Planctomycetia > Pirellulales > Thermoguttaceae > WRKP01. Next base: position 2,743 of record JAISNF010000336.1, on the reverse strand, counting down.
GATTGGGTATTTTGGGAACTGCCCAAAAGTATTGTAAATATCTTTTATTCGGTTTACGGTTAGCAAAGAATGTTTCCAGATCAAGTTGCAAAAATTCGGTCGAATGATTTTCTATCGAAAGCGACAAGTTACCATTTTGACCGTTCAAAACCATTGTATAATTAATCTTGGAAAGAACAGGGAAGGAATTTTCCTCGCTCATTGTTTCTTGAGAAAAACAAAAAGTCACTCTAAACAACAAAAAAATCACTAATAATTTTGACAAATTTTTCATCGTAACGTTTTTATTAATTGTTACTAAATAGGTTATTCAGAAATCACATTTGTAGGAGCAAGAAAATTGACTCCTTGTGTTGCTCCATGATTGGTTTGAACATCATATTGTTGTTCAGACACTTTCAGATCAGTTTGAATTTTATTAAGTTCTTCATTCATTTTCTTTTTTAATTCTCGATCCCATTCAATTGCAAGTTTTGTTGCTTCTTGTTTTGCTTTTTGCGTATCATTTCCACAACACACTTCCACAACATAAATACATCCTTCTTTGTTTTGAGCCCACTCTTTACTTTTTTCAGCATGTTGAACAGCAATATCCCAATGTCCTTGCTCATGTATGTACAAATTATTCCAAAAACGTTTCCATTTAGCTTTAGATTTTTCGCCAGCAATTGTACTTTCATTGACCCAATTGGGCATAATAATTTTTGAAGTAACTTCGATGTTTCCTTTATATCTAAACGCAAACCTATATTTGTTTGTTTTTTTACAAATATCGCAGATAACGAATTTTTCAGTTCCATTAGTGCTATACTCATAACTATGCTCTGAGATACATACCGCCACTTCACCAACAGAAGTACCTGGTATATCTCCGATGTAAGTGAGAACAGCATCAATGATAATTTGTGAAGGGTCCGGTGTACTGACACTAAAATTATGTGAAGTATATGAATATTTTTTCCATTGAGTAGAATCAGTTGAACCATTAAACGCAACAATAAATTTAGTGCCATTTGTTGCGGTCTTCTGATCTTTTTTAACAATCATATCGTGGTCACTAATACGATATGAAGCCTGTACTTTCCAAGAATAAATTTCAGGCGTTCCATGACCGCCAGTTCCCTTAACTACAGCTTGTCCATGAAATTTTGGTACATATTGTTTTTTTGTCGAACCATCTGAAGCGGCTCCAGCATTTTGTGTACCGGTAAATCGCACCTGATAGGAATTCATGCCACTGCTGTTTAATCTCCAAGCATCATTTTCTGCATTGACTAATATTTTCGCTTCAGTAATCATTCCTTTATCGGATGTCTCAACGGTTAAATTGCGTACATATCCTTTATCAGATGTTTTCGTATCTGAGAAAGTTGTACTTCCCGATGGTGAATTCTTGTTAATCGTTACAGAGCGATCTTCCGATATTCCCAACGAAATGAAACAGATCGTTGAAATTATAATAATTCCAATAATTAAAAATGGTCGAAAAAATACTTGATATTGCATTGTTAATACCTCTTTTATTTTTGTGTTATAAAAAAAATCAATGAACCAATCCAATAACTGACGAGATTTCTTTAATGGAAGTCTTAATAGTATCTTCGTAAGTTTTACAGCAACCATTTGTCAAACAGGTCTGAAAATGTTGAATACTTTTCTGATAAAACTGCCGACTTACAGCAACATCATTTTGTTGAAAATATAATTCAGCAAGTTGCCGATAAACCATTCCTATTTGTAAACATGAAAATTCTCTATCTCCCAAATTAGAAGTATAATTCAAATGAATTTGATACATTCGAATTGCTTTCAAAAGAGTGGGGGGATAATTCTTTGAAACAGCACGATTAGCATAACTCATACACATTCGAGGCAAAGTCGGTGTTCCTTCAAATTGTTTTAATTTTTGTTCTAAATAAATAATCTCATCAATCTTGTTATCCCAACAAAGACAATTAAATATTCCGAATATTACATACGCCAATTCATTTTTTGAAAGTGTGCCGAGTTCCCGATTTTCAAGTCGTTGGTAAATCGACAATGCTTTTTGGTGTTTTTCACTTTCGTAATATAAATCGGCTATTAAAATTGCCATACGGCGTTTCGGGTCTTTGAAACTTGCCATCTCTTCCGGTGTGGCGTAAAGCGAACCTTTTTGGTTTCGTAAATTCCATGTTAATCTTGCAAGCGTTGTGGCGTTTTCCCAACCGGACGCTTTTTGTTGTGCGTAAAATTCTTTGTCGAGTTCCGCTAATAAATTCCAGTGTTTTTCGGCTGTTTCGTAGTCTTCTTTCGCAAAGGCAATTAAGCCTTGTAAGAGTGTAGCATCTTTTCGTTTGGAATTCCAGTACCATGAGCAACTTCGGCGATTGAAAAAGTCACCAGGTTTTGGTTGCGATAATTTTACATTTGTCCAACGGTCTTTGTAACGTTCATTTTTCGGCGGTTGGGAAACTTTTCGTACTGATTCGGGAAGTTCAAAATCTTTTAGGTCTTTATCGAATTGTTGTACATTATCAAACCATTCGGCAGTACGGTTCAACCATTTTTCGCCGTTGTCCACATCGAAAAAACTCACTAAATGCGCTGTTCCAATATCCAGCAACACTTCACCGCGATACAAACCGTATTTGTTTTTCTCAATAAATTGTTCGGCTCGTTCCTCCGCTTGTTGTAACGCTTTACGTCCAAACGGCGTACTTTCCCACATTTTCACAACAAATTTTAATCGTTCAACATACGT
>JAISNF010000298.1 GCA_031276415.1 Planctomycetaceae bacterium | reverse complement strand
TTCACCCACCGTCACAACAGTTGTTCGGGACCGAAAACAGTGTCCCTGTTTTCGGTCGGAAATCAAAAAACAAGACGTTGGAACAACACGAATTGCCAATGTTCCTCTAATTCACTGTCAGCGAGTACGCCGACCGACCTTTGCGGCGAAGGGCTTTCACCCACGGTCGGCTACCTAATGATTACAAATTCAAAAGGTAGGCAACGTTTCGCCGAAAATGTTGCGTCGGCGTACTCGCCGACAGTTACCCCTGTTTTCGGTCGGAAATCCGAAACCCAAACGTTTGGCAACACGAATTGCCATCGTTAAACTGATTCGCTGTCGGCGAGTACGCCGACCGACCTTTGCGGCGAAAGGTCGGCTACCTCTTGAATTTGTAATCATTAGGTAGTCCTCTGGTGTCGAGGACGATAGTCCTCCGGTTTGTACGACGGTAGTCGTACAAACTGTACCCGCATAAGGACCCGGTGTGGAACCTTATAAGGTTTTACACCTTACCCTTATGTAGGTGAGGTGTTCCCCCAGTATACAGGGGGAACTTTGACCCAAAATAGCAGCGGGTTTTAACCCGCCGGACAAACTTCAAACAATTTCAGCATCCGGTTAAGAAGTTCCATTGGCAGACCAACAATATTGGATTCACTGCCTTCAATAATAGAAAGCCAATCATGACGGTCTTGGTAACCAAACCCGCCGGATTTGCCAAACCATAAACCACTCGCAAGATATTCCTCAATCTCCAAATCAGTAATCGGTTGCATCAATAATGTCGTGCGATCCGTTCCCAATTTCATTGCCGTAATATCGTCCCCCGAAATGTTCTTGCTCAAAAGACAAAGACCACTCAGAACAATTTGAATCCGACCACGCAAAAAATGAAGCATTTGACGGGCATCGTCCCGATCCGCCGGCTTTTCAAGAATCCGATCTCCACAACAAACTATCGTATCACAACCAATAATCAAACCCCGCTCATATTTCAACGCAACATTGTCGGCTTTTTGAACGGCAAGACGTTCCACATAATGTTCCGGTGTTTCATCGGTTCGCCGATGATCTTCAACATCGGAATCCGCCGCATGAACAATAAATGTAAAACCCGCATCAATAAGAAGTTGACGCCGCCGCGGTGATTGACTCGCTAAAATTAAAGGAAATTTCAAATGTCTAAACTAAGATTTACAAATTGTCTAAACTATGATTTTTGTGATTGATGTGATTTTTATAATTTATTTAATCATAATCATAAAAATCAAACAAATCACATAAATCACAGTTCAGACAATATTTCAAACAACTTCTTAATTAGCCGGTCCCGGAAGAATTCTTCCCGAAACAACTCCGTTACAACTCATATCACACGGATTGGGACAAACAGGTTCGCATGGATCACACGCCGCCGGTTCACACGGATTACAGGCTGACGCCACATCACACGCTCCAACTCCTGTCCCTGATGTCGTGTAAACAACTTCCTTCTTCGCCCGCGTCGTTGGAAATAACGATCCCGTCCGGCAAAAACTAAAACTTCCGTCCGAACTACATCCAACAAAAAATGCGGAAACGACCAAAGAAAAAGCACAAAATAACGCAACTTTTTTCATCTTCATGGTTTTCTCTCCTGTAAAAAAATGGGGGGGTGAGTCTGGTTTATTGGTCGGGCAAATGTCTCCATTCATAAGCCGTCAATTCTTTTTTCAGTTAAGATACTCTACACCACACTTAAGAAAAAGCAAACCAAAGAATCAAAATATTACGTTTTCAAAAACCAATTCAAACTATAACCCTGTTGACCCTCGCTTCTATTAAAGACGGAAAATTTTAACAAATTTTTCGATTTTCTTGAATTACCCGAAAAAAAAACCTAAGATACAACATCAAATATTACCGGAAATCCAATACCAAATTTCAACACTGAATTTAGTCCCTGAATTTAGACTCTGAATTTAGGAAAAAATTTTCAAATGTTCCGCAAAACTTATGATGACGAAATTCTTCGTAACATTAAAATTAGTAACATTAAAATATTGAATACCGCCATGCAACGTTTTATTTTGACTTTAATATTGAACATAATATTGAACGTCTTCGTTTTGAGCGTTCACGCCGGAGATACATGGTTCATCAATACTCAATCCACAACCAAACCGGAACAATTTACAGTTAAAAAACTCAATAACAACAGCCAACCCTCACAAGTTTGGCACCCCGCAACATTCGAAGAATTTCAAGAAACACACAACCCGCAAAAACCATTGCTCATCGTTGTTCACGGAAATTGGATGTCCGCCGGTAAAGCACAAAATTATGGCTATACCTTTGATCGCCTTTTGGAAAAAATCGAAAACCCCAACAAATATCGACTCCTCATTTGGAGTTGGTCTTCAGAACGAACCTTTTGCGGAATCCGAAAAGATGTCTTGGCAAAAGCACAACGCGCCGATAATCAAGCCAATCATCTGCTTGCGTTCCTGCAAAAACTAAAACCAAATAGCAACGTTTCATTAATCGGTTTCAGTTTCGGTGCCAGATTAGTTTGCAATACGTTGCAAATTTTAGCGGACACAAAAGAATTAAACAATAAATTATCAATCCGCTCAATACTCTTAGCCGGAGCATTGGATTGCGGATCGCTAAACCCAAATGGATGTTACAATCAAGCCTTGTCGGTAACTGAAAAAATGTTGATACACGTCAACCCAAATGATGAAGCACTTTGCTTTTATCCCTTACTCGTCAGAATCGGCGGACCTCAGGCAATCGGAAAAAAAGGAGCCTCACTAAACGGACTCCCAAAAGAAATACGGCAAAAAATTAAATCTGTAAACGTCGCCCAACAATTAGGAACACAACACACTTTCATCACGTCATTTCAAACTTTAATCGCCCACGAAAAAGATTTCCGACAATTCGCTCTGTTTGAATAATTGCAAAAATTTCACCAAATAGAATACAAAACAGAATTAAGTTAAAACCGAATTGTATTGCGCCGAATTATACCGCACTGTGTGTAGCAGCAAGCATCGCAAGAAAAAAGGCAAAATAAATAAAACCAACAATTCCGCCAATCACAATAAAAATAGCCGGTTCAATAAATTTTCCAAGCATTGCCACCCGACGACTTAATTGCTCCTCACTGTAATCAGCAGCGTGAAGCAATGACGTATCAAGACTGCCGCTTCGCTCACTAACCGCAATCATTGAAAGTGCCATCGGACAAAATTTCGCCAATGTGGTGTTGCGAATACCTTTGCTAATAGAATCTCCCTGTTTCACCATGCCATGCACTTTACGAAATTGAGCAGCGTAATGCTGATTACTCATAACACCTTCAACCAGTTCAAGAGCAGTAAGAACTCCAACTCCGCTTCTCAATAACGCCCCCAATGTTCGACACCACATCGTGTTCGAATGATCCCGATAGGCTTTGCCAAGTAAAGGAAGATAAAGAAGAAAATAATCAATCCGCTCACAAACAGACGGAGTTTTTCGTGCAAAAAAATACGCCGCAATCAGAATAATCGGCAACAAAACAAGGTAAAGACCATAAGCCCAAATAAAATCATTCGCCCATAACAAAATTTTAGTCGGCATGGGAAGTTCTACTGCTTTCGACTGCTTTGAAATAAACGCAATGATCTTCGGCAAAACATGAACAACAAGAAAATAACCCACGCCCATCGCTACAACCATGACAATCGCCGGATAAGTAAACGCCTGAACAATCTGACTACGAACCTTTCGCGCTCGTTCCATCAAATCAGCAGAATAACGAAACATCTCGTCAAGTGTACCATTCGTCTCACCAACACTGATCAAACCAATCGTAACATTGCCAAAACACGCAGCGTCTTCCTCCAACGATTTCCGCATCGAATAACCGTGCCGAACTTTTTCGGCAAGACGTGAATAAATTTTTTTAAGCAACGGCGGAGCCTGCTCACCAACCGCCGATAACGCTTCCAAAATCGGAACTCCCGCCTTGAGCAATGAAGCAAGTTGACGGAGACATAACTCAATCTGACTACTAAAAATAAAAAGCCGCTCCATAACAGTACGAAATAACTCGCTCTTATCAACAACTCCGTCAACAACTTCACCGGCAGGAAGATTACGAATACTGAGAATGACTCCACCCTGTTTTCGTAACTCAACCGAAGCAAGATGCAACGAATCCGCATTGATAACTCCCGTTTTGACCAAACCGTCTTTTTTAATTTTGTACTGAAATTTCGCCATAATTTTTTGTAATCTTTATAACATTTTCGGCTGTTACTTTACAGCCGCAACAAATTCGTCCAAACTCTGACATACGGATGCTTTGACAATCAACGATTTCAGTGTAACCGCATTTGAGATATGTTTTAAGGAATCTTTGATTTTTTTGGGAACTTTCCTAAATCGCGTCTGTAAAACAGTTAAAACCAAGTCTTGATTGCTCGCAACCTCTTTGACTTGCTCCTCTGCCCGACCTTCGGTACGACCTTCAAGTCGACCTT
>JAISNF010000267.1 GCA_031276415.1 Planctomycetaceae bacterium | reverse complement strand
ACAAAAAAGAAAAAACAAATAATCCTGACCGGAAACGATGTTAATATTTTATAAAGAATAAACATTGGAAATCAATAAAAAAATTCACAAATTATTGTTGTCAAAACGATAGTAATATTGTAATAATATAACAGTTGCCGGATAATCGCAACGTTTTAATCGGAGAATAAACGAGGATCAAGGATATACAAAGGCAATTCATGAGATACTTTTTTTTGGGTATCAGTATTTTGAACTTGGAGCAAAACTTTAAATTTTCCAGGAAGTGCAGCAGGTAACGAATAAGCATCAGAAAAAGTTGGTGAAGTTTTTTTCCAATCTTCATAAAGACACGTTTTATCTACAATAATGGCGGATTGACCATTCTCATTTATAAGTGTAATTTTTATATTTAGATTCACCGATTGGCAATGCTCACACCGATACCGATACTGATGATATTCCGTAACTATAAATGGATTCGCAACAACTTCAACCTGTTGATGAACACGCGGTGATTCTTGCTCCGCAAGCGTCACTTCGCCGCCGCAAACTGGACACTTATCAAGATGTAACGGAATCACATCATCGACTTGGTCTTGGGAAAACTGAGGGCGGGTATGGCAAGTGTAACCTTTTTGACCGCCAATTTTGCGGCGACGATGTTGATGAGAAGGAGAAAAATCTCGTGAAGGTTTGACAATATCAGAAGACGGCGGTTTAGAGGAGTTACTGGAATTCTTCTCAAGAACCGCAATACGTGCCTTCAAATTAGCGTTCTCAATACTCAAACGCTCCAACTCCGCTCGAAGCGAAGTTATCAATTCCGATTGTTCAAAAATTATATACTCAAAATTCATAAATCATATAATAACAAAAAAACAAAAATAACAAAGAACTACCAAAAAAATGTCCGTGAACAAGTACGAGACCCAAAAGGAGAAATCCCGAAACAGAACTAAGCCCTAACCTAAACTAATATGCCCCTCATCTACTCTACGTTAAGATTGAGAAATAAAAATTTCCTCTGTGAACTCTGTGTTCTCTGTGGTTAAATAAAAAACCAGTTATTAGAAGTTATTTTATTTGAGATACCCCAATTACCAAAAATTTTATGAGTCTCTACTTTCTTAGACAAACAATATTGTGTATGCTATACACTTGTTTTTTGGGGAAAGCGGATTTTTTGTAAAAATTAGAAGCGGTTTTTCATTTGAATTTTACAGGTTCATTTTGTTTTTCCGCAAAATTAATCACAATCCGCTTCATATTTTGTTGATTTCATTATGTAAAAAGCCAAGGTTGAGTTTATGGTGTCTGCTTTAACACTTTTTCAAGATATACGCGATCCGGTTGCTATTATCAATCCCAAAACAGGAAACATCGTTTGGTGTAATCGTCAATTTCGACAAAATTTTGGAGAAATTACTCCTGATGGTTGTTGTGAAAAATTGAATAAATTCCTTCACGGTAATAAAACAATAAAAAAAATCATCCAAACAATTCTCGCCGGTAATATCTGTACCTCTTCAAAATCACGATTGGATGCCGTTATCAATGATTGGTCAGGTCAGGTGTTGCCTGTAACAATCGATTGGGAAAATGAAACAGCCTTAGGACTGATTTTCGAACCATTGACCGGCAATTCGGAAATTGAGAAAAAATTACGGCAACTCGAAGAAGAATTATTACGGCGAAATCAGGCGTTGGTGGAGTTAAGTCAAAATCCCGTAATGGATAAAAAAGACTTTTCGGAAATTGCCAAAATGATTGCCAAAATCTGCGCCAACACTCTAAACGCTGTTCGGACAGGAGTTTGGCTTCTCAATAAAGAAAACGGCAACCTCGATAATGCGGCAATGTATTCTGCTGCTACAGATTCTTTTACAATTGATCCTTCGTTTCCGGCAAATACATATCCTATCTATTACGAGATGCTTCATACCAAACGTAATATTGTTATTTGCGATACCGAAACAGATACAATCTTGCCCGGTATGGCGGAATCTTATAGTAATGGCGGAATCCGTGCGTTGCTTGATTGTCCGATTCGTCTTTTTGGTGAACTTTTTGGTGTGATTTGTATTGAACATGCCGGATCGGCGAGAAATTGGTCATTGGAAGATTTGATTTTCGGTGCTTCGCTGGCAGACCTTACGGCTATTGCCGTTGAAACAACACGTCGCCGTGAAAGTCAACGCCGAATGCAAACGCTTGTTTCCAATCTTCCGGGTATGGCGTTCCGTTGCCGTAACAATTCGCCGGATTTTACAATGGAGTTTGTCAGTGAAGGATTTAAAGATATTACGGGATTTGATGCTGATGATCTTATTGATAATAAACGAATTACGTATTTTGATTTGGTTCATCCTGATGATCGGGCGATGTTGTTCGATGCCAATATGGAAACACTTTATATTGGAAAGCCGTTGGAATCAATTTATCGTTTTGTTCACAAAGACGGCAGTGTTCGTTGGGTTTGGGAACGCAGTCGGGTTGTCGAAGTGGATGCGCAAAATCCCAATTTCAGTATTTCCGAAGGTTTTGTTACGGACATTACGGAACGGCGGCGGCTTGAAGAAGCGGAAGTTGCCAATCGTGCCAAAGGTGAATTTTTCGCCAACATGAGTCATGAAATCCGTACACCGATGAACGGAGTTATTGGATTGACCGATCTTCTCGCCAAAACGCCTCTCTCCGATTTACAAGCGCAATACGTCAATATGATTCGGCAAAGTGCCGGTTCACTTCTATCGATTATCAACGATATTCTTGATTTTTCCAAAATTGAAGCCGGTAAACTGACGCTTGATTCGCATGAATTTGAATTGGTTTCGCTGATTGAAGATGCTTGTGATGCTATTGCGTTACAGGTTTATCAAAAAGGAGTTAAAATTGCTGTATTTATTGATCGTTTAACCAATGAACATTTTATTGGCGACAGTGGTCGTTTGCGGCAAGTTCTGTTGAATATTCTCAGCAACGCCTGCAAGTTTACCAATGAGGGCGAAATTCTTGTGCGGGTTCAATTTCTTTCTTATAATTCGACAACTTATCAATTACGTTTTGAAATTGAAGACACGGGAATTGGTATTCCAGAAGATCGGGTTGAGAGTCTTTTTGAACCGTTTACTCAGGCGGACTCTTCTGTAACACGGCGTTATGGCGGTACGGGTTTGGGGCTTTCCATCTGCAAAAAATTAGTGGAAATGATGGGCGGCAATATCGGTGTGAAAAGTACGCAAGGACACGGTTCACTTTTCTGGTTTACGATATTGTTGCATCGGCAAAATGTGGAAACGTTGCAAAATGTTGAGACGTTACAAAATCAGAACAAACCAATTTTGGGAACACATTCAATTGTTCTGGATAATCATTCGGCAACACGTCAAGTTTTAAATCATTTGATTACCGAGTTTGGCGGAACATTGGTTGAGACGGATTCTCCGGCTGATTTTATTGCGCAAATTCGTGATCGGATTAAAAAAGGTCAACCTTTCGACTGGATTTTTTGTGAATCGGAATATCCGGGTTACGAAATAGAACAACTCCGAAATGATTTATTGACGATTCAGGAAAAAAATCGTCCGCCGTTGGTAATTTTATTTTCGCTGGGTGCGCCGCTCCAATCGTTGGACAAGGTTGGTTTACCTAATCTGCGCGGTTATTTATCCAAACCGATTCGTAGGGAAATCTTGTACAAAATTTTTGATACTTCTTCGAAACACACACTTTCCGAATCGAAGACAGATTTGAAAACTGATGAAATACCGGTGATAGAGACGTTGCCGCTTCGTATTTTGTTGGTTGAAGATGTCAAAATCAATATTATTGTTGCGACAACGATGCTGAATGCGTTGGGGCATCAGGTGGATGTTTCGGAAAACGGGGTTCAGGCGTTGGAGGCGTTACGGAAAAAAGAGTATGATTTGGTATTTATGGATTGTCAAATGCCGGAGATGGACGGTTATCAATGCACGCGGCAACTTCGGCTGGCGGCGGATAGGATGAAAAACTATAATGTTCCGGTAATTGCGATGACGGCTCATGCGATGATAGGTGATCGTGAAAAATGTATGGCTGCCGGAATGGACGATTATATTACAAAACCAATTGATTCCGAACATCTTTGCGAGGTTGTTAATCGTTGGCGCGGCAAAAAAAGTACGTTCGGAAAAAATTAAAAATAGAGATAAAAAATTAAAGTAACCGTTCATGGATGTTCGTTCAATAAATTATCGTAATAAAAAATCATAGGGACGCAATGCATTGTGTCTGTCTATTTTGTAATTGTTCAAGTAATGTAAAATGATGTGTTTCCTACGCCCTAAAAGGGGCGTAGGAAAATATCAATCAATCGTAACTGTCTATTTTGTAATTATTTTAGTAACGTGAAAAAGATGTCTCCTACGCCCTGAAAGGGCAACACAAGCCAGCCCGCCGCAACGCGGCGGGTTTGTGTCCCAAATATCAAACGC
>JAISNF010000225.1 GCA_031276415.1 Planctomycetaceae bacterium | reverse complement strand
AACTTTCAACTTTCAATTAACCACTAAAAAAATTATGTCCTTTCAATTTTTTCGTCGTTTCTTTTATGAAATTCACCTTTGGCTCGGCATTATCAGTGGAATTATTGTATTCCTTATATGTTTGAGCGGTTGTATTCTTGTTTTCCGCGAGGAAATCAATCGATTTGCCGATCCGGGCAAGTATTATGTCAGTGTTCCGGCGGAAGGGCAACGACTTCCGGTTGATGAAGTTATTGCCAAACTTGAAGCCAAAAATTCGGGAATGAAGGTTACGTCAATAACAATTCCCGAAAAAGCCAATCGAACAATACTTGTTTCGCTTTCGCGTTCCATGCCCGAAGGAATGCGCAGCGGTGAAGGTTCTCGTCAACGCGGTCAACGTCCCGAAGGTGAACGTGCTGAACGTTCCGAAAATAAACCGCAACAAGGAACAGAAGAAAAAACTCAAAATAACACTGCTAACTCCAATACTGTGACGCAAAAAGTTTCTGAACAAAATCGTCCCAATACTCCCGCTCAAAATCGTTCCGGCGGTTCCAGCAGTGCTGGTTCCAGCAGTGCTGGTTCCAGTGGTGCTGGTTCCAGCGGTGCTGGTTCCGGCGGACATGGCGGCGGACGTGGGCAAATGTATTACATTAATCCGTACACCGGTGATGTTGTTGCCAAATCCGGCGATGGTGTTTTGTGGCTTAACCCGTTTTTCATGTCCATGATGCGGTTACACCGTAATCTCTGGATTTCGTATCGTCTTGAAGCACTGGGACCTCGTGCTTCGCTTGGCGGTTTGATTGTCGGTACCGCAACAATTATTTTCGTTGTCATTGTTCTGAGCGGTTTAGTTCTTTGGTTGCCGCGAACATGGAGCAGTTTTTTCAAATGGAGAGCGTGGAAACCCGGATTCAAAATACGGATTCGTAAAGGATTTTGGTCATTTGTGTACGACATTCATAATTCACTTGGTTTTTACTTGTTGATTCCGGTTTTGATTCTTGCTTTAACCGGACTTTGCTGGTCATTTGGTTGGTACCGAACCGCCGCCAGTAATCTTCTCGGCGACCAAATTTTCAAACAACGAATGCAACGCCCTGAAAAAATCGAACCTGTTGAAACCGGAACACAACCATTGTCTGTTGGTGAAATTATTGAACGTCAAAACAAATTAACGCCGGGTCGCGGTGAAATTATTGTATCAATTCCCAATGATCGTGAAACCGCAATGGTTATACAGAAAGGTCGAACAGGTTTCTTTGCTCTTTCTCTCAAAGACAAAACACAATGGGATCGATATCGCGGTACGGTAATTCCTGTTGAGCATTTTGGTAAAACTGTTGAGGTAGAACGTTTTGCCGATAAACCGTTAGGTGCAAAAATTGCTGCTTCGGTTCGATCTCTTCATTTTGGCGATATTACGGGGACTTCGTCAAAGATTTTATTCTTTATTGCGTGTCTTTTTGCAACAAGTTTTCCGATTACCGGAGTGATGCTCTGGACGAAAAAACTTATGGCTCGCCGTCGAAAACGCAAAGCCGCCAACAATAAAGATCAAAATCAATCTCTTCCAACTGTTTCCATTGACCATCCGCTGGAAGGCGACAATCCCCCCGTCAACATCAGCCAAACCGTGTGATAGAACAAAGAATACTGAAAAAAGTGTCCGCAGATGATTGCCGATGATTGCAGATTGTTTTTAAAATATAAAACAAAAAAAATTATCTGCGATTATCAGCGTCATCTGCGGACACTTTTCCTCTTTGTGAACTCTGTGTTCTCTGTGGTTTTAAAAAGTTAATCTGAGTTTATTGATTATTCTTTTTGTTCAGAAAATCAGTATCCTGTAATAATTTGTACGGGACCGAGCAAACCTGATGGTTGTAAAGCGTCGTCTTTTTTCCAAAGATTCCACATACAAAATGTTTCACGACCATACGGATCGGGTTGACCTTTCAGTAACCATTCGGGCAAGGCGGATAAAGTTCCATTTGGTTGACGTTCTTTATCTTGCGGTAGTTTAGCGTCGCCGATCAACCTGTTACACCAAAGGTTTGTTATCTGAATTTCCAGAACGTTTTCTCCTTCCGGTTTTAACACATCAGTAAGATCAACAGTTTTACTCAATGTCCAAAGAACTCCTTGTTCTTTACCGTTGACTTTCACAACAGCAATTTCATTGACTTGACCGAGATCGAGGAAAACACGTTGATTCTGTTTCAGAAACTCTTTTGGAACATTAAATGTTTTCCGATAAATTGCAGTACCGCTAAAATACTTAATTGTTTCGTCCGGCGAATCGTTCCAAGAAATCAATTTATCGAATTTAACTTCTTTTATTGTTCCTTTAATCGGGAATTGAACCGTCCATGAGCCGTCAATTTCAAACGGTTTCTGAATCGTAATATTTTTCTCAATTTTTTTCCCGGAAGCGGTTTGTAACTCATAACGTCCTGATTTGCAGAAAACCAGACCGGATTTTCCATACTTTGAGTCAATTTTGAAACAAAACGAATCGCCAATTTCAAATTCGGTAAAATTGACAACATGATTATCGTTTCCGTTCCATTTACCGGTTTTGCCGTTCAGTTCAAACTCAACATTGAGTATTTTCAAAACCATGTAAGCCGGATCAAAATCACGTGCAAGACGAGCGACCGTAAAATCATTTTCGCCCGCGTCCAGTATTTGCTGCAATAATTCCCGCACATCAATCGTCCTTTTGACATCGTTTGGCGGACCGTATTGGGCTTTGAGAATTTTTATTTTCGGGACGTTATTTAAGAACACGGTTTTACCGTCGGTTGCTGTGGCGGAGTAATGTTTATCGCCTGATATAAAATCAATACGTAATGTTTTCACAACACCAAATTTCGGATCACCGGCAGCCTTTGTTATTTCTGAGACAGAAACTTCTCTCAATCCGCCGGCAACAAGTTTTTTGACGGTTTCTGTTACATCCAGTGTTGCTTTCGGATCGTCTGGAACACCGTAAACTGCCCGCTCAATTTCAATTACTGAAACCGGCTTTGTCAAATCGTTAATAACTGTACCGTTATAAGAAATGGCGACAATCGGATCATTGGTATCCGATTGATTTTTCTTGTCCTGTTGATTTTGTTGCGTGAAAACAACAAACACGGATTGCGACGGTTCAAACGGTAAGACCAATGAAGTTACGTCGTTTTCTGTGCGATAAATTGGAGCCGGTATTATTTTTCCGGTTTCAGGATTCCAGATTTCCGGTTTACCGGTTGCGCGGCACGAAATCTGCGCCAACACGTTTTGATCGGACGGATTCGCAACAAAATATAAATCCGTATTCGCTGTCCGGCGGTGAATACGACTCAACCGTTTATTTGTACTGAAATCAGGGTTGATTCCTTTTTCATAGAGAACCGTTTCGGGCGATTTGCCCCAGATCATTTTACCGTTACCTAAATTCCGTTCACCGGTTTTTTCGTTGGAAGTTCCCCAAAGTTCATCAGCAAGTTCTTTAACCAGTTGATCATTCTTGGGGTAATTCGTCAACCCTAACGCATTGTCCGGTCGATTACCAATAATTGTTGCGCCGTCTTTAACCAGTTCGATTGTTTTTTTCAAAAGTTCCGGTGTCATCTGTTTTGTATTTGGCAAAACGAGAATTTCATAATTGGCTCCGCTCGGTAACGTTAATTTCCTGTTTTTTACGGACATTTGAAGTACGGCGTGCGTTCCGCATTGATCCCATTGATAACCGTTTTGCGGATGATCGTTGTAATGTTGCGGCGAATCTTCCGTTTCGGCATAAACAATATCCGCAACAAAATCGCCCTGCCGTAACATGAATTGACAACGCAACAAATATTCATGCCAATCCGGTGTTAAATGCCACCAAGTTTGAGTTCGTTCGTAATGAATTCCCCAAGGTCCCATCATTAAACCGGGTTTAATATTGAGCCAGGGTTGAAACGAATACCGATGAAAAACGAAACGGTTAATTCCTTCCGCAAATGCTCTGTCGCCGAGTGATTTGATTGTACCGGGATGCCGTAACCAGCGTTCGCTATCTGTTGCGGTAAATGCTTCGGCACCGATAATTTTTTTACCGTAAATATGTCCTGCCGATGCCATACCGCGACATTCATTGAGTCGCATTCCGTCAGAAGCCCAACCTCCGGCACACCAAAATTCGCCCATCGGTTCGTCACACATTCCAGCGAATTGCAAAAAGTCACACGGAGCCTGATCATACGCTTCAATCGAAAGTTTCAAACCGTGTTGACTTGCAAGTCGTTTAAATGTTGCAACATGATTGTCCAGACACATTTCTGAAACAGTCCGGCGAAAATCCCACAAAAAACGATCCGTAATTTCTGTTGAATCAATAATGTAACCAACAAAAACCGGCAGGAATTTCCAAAGATCATATTTCCGGCGTTCCTGAAATTCGTTGCGCATTTTGGGCGTCCAGTTTTGCGAACCGTTTTCCCAACTATCAATATGCGTGGACATCAAGGTTTTACCGTTTCCGGAAAATTCTTTGTTGTCGGCGATTAATTTTCCCATTTGTCCGTTAAAGGCTTCTTCGGACGCTTCGACCGAAAGTTTATCACACTCAAGACCGGCACCGCTTGTCGGAGCGGGACCGACCATAATTCCTTTGCATGTGTGACCAATCCGTAAAATCGTCCAGTTTCCGGCGGGAACATTCCAATCAAGCGTTCCGTCTTGCGACATTTTTCCGGTCAGGTCAATAATCTCTTTTTGTGCAACAATTGCCTTGTTATCCGGTGTTGTGCGGCGATTACGGTTGGGATCAATCTTTTTTTTCTCGGCGTTATCGATTGGGGTTGGAAAGGCAAAAACGGCAATGTCACGATAATAATTATGTTTTTTCGG
>JAISNF010000309.1 GCA_031276415.1 Planctomycetaceae bacterium | reverse complement strand
TGATATTGTGTTACCGCCGACGGAGCAGTTGCTTAGTTTTTTGTTGCAACAAAAAGAAAGTCCTGAAAAAGGGTTCACGTTGGCATCGCAGGTATTTACGCTTGACGGTTTGGAGACGGTGCAACATCTTTTTTCGGTGGCTTCGGGTTTGGACAGTATGGTTCTTGGCGAGGTTCAGATTCTTGCGCAGGTTAAGACGGCTTACCAGACTGCTCTTGATTATGAAACGGTTGGTCCTTTGACGCATGCTTTATTTCAGATGGCTTTCAAAACAGCAAAAGATATTGCGGCTGAAACGGAAATTCACAAACACCGGATTAGTATTCCGAGTATTGCGGTCGCCGATTTTGCGTTGCGAATATTTGGACGGATTGACGATAAACGGATTTTGATTTTCGGAGCCGGTGAAATGGGGCGAGAAACGTTACGTTATCTTGTCGAATACGGAGCGAAATCAATTACGGTGTTAAATCGTCGGCGTGAACGGGCGGAACATCTTGCGGCGGAATTTAACGGAGTTGTTGCGGATTGGAAAAACCGGTTTGAAATGATGATTGATGCGGATATTATTGTTTCAACTACGGGTGCGACGGAACCAATTGTAACACTGGAAGATTTTCGCAACATTGAGCCGCAACGATTCGGGCGGACATTATTTGTTCTTGATCTGGCGGTTCCGCGAAATTTTGAACCGAAAATTCGTGAATATCCTAATGTTCATCTTTATTCGATTGACGATCTTCTTGAAGTTTGCAACAAAAATCGTGAAGAACGAAACAGTGAAATTCCGAAAGCGGAAAAGATGATTTTGCAGGCTGCCAAAGGTTTTGTTCAGGAGATGAATCATCGTCAAAACGGTGAAATGATTCAAAAACTCTGGCAACGTTGGACGCAAACAAAGGATGAGGAACTTCGCCGGTTATTCAATAAACTGCCTGATTTGACGGAAAAAGAGCAGGCGGAAATTCGTCACACATTTGATCGGTTGATTGGTAAATTTTTGCATCCGCCGTTGGAATCGTTACGGGATGAATCCAAAGACGGAGTTCCTCACAAACTTCTGGATGCTCTTGCAAAACTGTTTCGGTTACGCGACAACATGTAACAATATGTGATAATATGTAATAATAATTGTTGCGATAGACAATGTTTTGCGGGAAACTTTATGTTTGTTACGAAAAATCCGCCGAAATATTATCAATTTTCTCCGACAGATTTTGTGGATTGATAATTAGGGAGAAATTTCGATGCAATTATCTATTGCTATTCTTGGAGCCGGACTAATGGGAACCAGTATTGCGGCGGCACATTTACGTTGCGGTTTTTCTGTATTTCTTTATGATTCGGCGGATTCGGTACTTCAAACGGCATCGCAAAGGGTTGCCGAAGAATTACGGTTACAGAATGAATCGTTTGAAAAAACGCATTTGAAACTAAGCCGAAATATCGAAACCGTATTTTCATGCCCGATTATTATTGAAACGATTACAGAAAAACTCAAAGCGAAACAAAAACTTTATCGGCTTTTACAACATACAGCCAATAGTCAAACGCCTTATTTATTTTCCAACACATCGACGATTTCGATTTCACATCTTGCCGAAGTTCTTGAACCTGACTGGCGTCAACGGTTTTGCGGATTCCATTTTTTTCATCCTGTACGTCAACGTTCATTGATTGAAATTATTGCGGGAGATGAAACTGTTTCTGAAACAATTACACTGGCACGGGAACATGCACATCAAATTGAAAAACAAACAATTACAGTAGGTGATAGTCCCGGATTTCTTGTCAATCGAATTTTGAACTCTTATTTAAATTCCGCATTGATACTTCTTGAAAAGGGGATTGATCTTAACCGGATTGAGAATCTTGCAACGAAATTTGGAATGAAGATGGGACCGTTTCGAATAATGGACGAAATTGGGCTTGATGTGGTGCTTCATGCCGGTTGGGTCTTATTCAAAGCGTTTCCTGATCGTGTTCACAATTCATCGTTGTTACTAAAACTTGTCGAATCCGGTTGGTTGGGGCGGAAAACCGGTCGTGGTTTCATGTTGTATCCGAACACGGTTTCGTGGGACGGAATTGGTGTTACAAATCCTGAATTACCGATAATTATTTCCGATTCAAATATTTCGGATGATGAAATTATTCAACATCTTTTTATTCCGATGTACGAAGAATCTGTTCGTTGTTATGATGACGGAGTTATCAATGATCTTGCGGATGCGGATTTTGCTTCCATTCATGCGCTTGGTTTTCCGCCTGAAAAAAAAGGAATTGTTTCATGGGGTACGAAAATAGTCAATAACTTGAAAAAATAATATTTATGGTAACTTCTAATAACCCCCTTTTATTTAAACACCGTTTATTTAAGCACAGAATTTAACCACAGAGAACACTGAGTTCACAGAAAAGAAAAATTTAATTTTATAAAGTTATTTTAGATCAAAAGTTAATTATAAAATTAAATAACGTTTTGATTCCAATTAAAAATTTCCTCTGTGTTCTCTGTGTCCTCTGTGGTTAATAAAAATTAATTTACGCAAAGCAAATGAAAATTTATACTATTGACGAACCGGAATGATTTGTTATGATGTAAAAGTGTAGGCAACAAAGATTCTACACTCTGCTTGTTCTCCTCTGCTTATTTCCTGAATCAATCCTATCATAAATAATTACAAAAACAATTATTCTTATGACAGTTATTATCGAACAATTAGATGAAACTCGCGATATTTCCGATACTGATCTGAAATTATTAATTGAAACAAAACAGTACGATCATGAATTGTTTCAACACGCAGACAGGGTTCGCAAAGAATATTACGGGACTGACGTATATGTACGCGGATTGATTGAGTTCACTAATTACTGTAAAAACGACTGTTTTTATTGTGGAATCCGGCGAGATAATCGTAACTTAGAACGTTATCGTTTGTCGAAGGACGAAATTTTGTCTTGTTGTAAAATCGGTTACAGACTTGGTTATCGGACATTTGTTTTGCAAGGCGGTGAAGATCCGTTTTACACTGATGAACGAATTTGTGAAATTGTTTCGGAAATACGGACAAAATACACCGATTGTGCCATCACGCTTTCCATTGGTGAAAAACCGTACAAAAGTTATGAAACGTTTTTTAAGGCAGGGGCGAATCGTTATCTTCTCCGTCATGAAACAGCCGACGCTGAACATTATACGAAACTGCATCCTGCCGAAATGAGTTTGGAAAACAGAAAAAATTGTCTCAAAAATTTGAAAACAATTGGTTATCAGGTTGGTTCTGGTTTTATGGTTGGTTCGCCGTTCCAAACGACAGATTGTTTGATCAAAGACTTGCGATTTTTGCAACAACTTGAACCGGCGATGATTGGAATTGGACCATTTATTGTACATCGCGAAACTCCGTTTAATTATTTCAAAAACGGCGATTTACAATTAACGCTTCGATTAATTGGTATTTTGCGGTTGATGTTTCCGTATGCGTTGATTCCGGCAACAACTGCGCTTGGTACGGCGGATCCGCAAGGTCGTGAAATGGGATTACGTGCTGGAGCCAACGTCGTAATGCCCAATCTTTCACCGGTTGAAGTACGAAAAAAATATGAGTTATACGACAACAAAATCTGTACCGGCGATGAGGCGGCGGAATGCCGTGCCTGCCTAAGCCGCCGAGTTTCGTCCGCCGGATATAAGATAGTTACAAATATAGGAAATGTCCGCCCGCTCAAAGAAGCGTAACAATATTATCTGTGGTAAAAAACAAGACGGATATGGAAAAAAATGAAAAACAAGAGATAATAAAATGTCAGCAAATATAGATTCAAAATTACTGAAATAATTATTAAACTTATATTGATTTTTTCAATGAAACACGCTGTTCGATTTGAAAATGATTCTTTATA
Organism: Planctomycetaceae bacterium; assembly: GCA_031276415.1. GTDB lineage: Bacteria > Planctomycetota > Planctomycetia > Pirellulales > Thermoguttaceae > WRKP01. Next base: position 6,858 of record JAISNF010000309.1, on the reverse strand, counting down.
TTTTTCGGCGTCGCATTTTATTACATTTGGCGATCCTGAAAAAGTGGAAGCACTTCATGGTCATAATTTTCGGCTCAAAGCGGAAATAACAGGACCAATGAATCATCGTGCTTATGTTGTTGATTTTGTGATTGCTTTTGATGCGTTGAAACGAATTTGTGAAACATTATCGCATAAAGTATTGTTACCGCGTGATCATCCGTACATTAAAATCAGATCGGTTGATGAGTTGGTCGAAGTAACGATGCCGCCGTTAAGTTGGTCGTTTCCCAAAGACGATACGTTAATTCTGCCTATCAAAAATTCGACAACAGAATCATTAGCGGAATATATTGCAACAGTTTACCGGAAATCATTGGAAAACGATTCTGCTTTTGAATATCCGTCACAACAATATTTGATCACGATTGAACTTGAAGAGTCGCCCGGAATGTGGGCTGTTTTCGAAAATTAATAGAACAAAAAAACAATTGACGACAGGTTTTGAAAATAGATGGACATGGATTATTTTTCCTTTCTTTGGAAGGGCGTTTTATTGGGGATTCATGCCGGAATTTCACCGGGTCCGGTAACAACTCTTCTTGTAACCGAATCTTTATTGCATGGTTCCCGTGCCGGAATGAAAATCGCTTTTGTTCCGGTTTTGACGGACACGCCGGTTATTTGTATCATTATTCCTTTGCTTTATTATTTGACTTTTGACGCAACAATTATTATTGCGGTCATTTCCATGATTGGAGCATTGATTCTTTGTGGTCTTAGTTACGAAAGTTTTTCTGTTACTGAATCCAGATATGAGCGAGGCGAGGTTGCGCGGGTTTCGTTATGGAAGGCGGTGGGAATGAATTTTTTCAATCCGAATTTGTACATTTATTGGATTACAATTTGTGGACCATTAGCGGTTTCCGGTTTACATTATGGTTGGGCGACGATGTTTTCGTTTCTTATAATGTTTTACATTAGTATTACTTCGGTAAAACTGGGTCTTTCATGGACGGTTGGGAGTGTGCGGCATTCGTTGAATTTGAAGGTGATTGTTTGGATTAACCGTTGTCTTGGTGTGGCAATGCTTTTATTTGCCTTACTTTTTTTCTGGCAGGGATGCCAAATACTAACCGGTGAAACAACAATAGGGCATCTCAAATAATTGTTTTCTATAGGGAACATCTAAAAACGCCAAATATATTTTTATTAACCACAGATTACGCAAATTAGTTAATAGTTAGTAGTGAATAGTGAATAGTTCGCAAGCGGAACTATTGCTCCAATATTTTGTAACCGTTCACGGAGATTCGTTTAACAAGTTATCATAATGAAAAAATCAATCTTAACCGTTGTAGAGACGCAATACATTGCCTCTCTACGATTTAAGCCTATTACCGTGAATGATTACCCTAATTTTTTAATGAGGTAATGAGGTTTGTGTTGTGAGAAATTATGGCTACTGAGGTTGTTTTGTTAGGAAAAATTAGGTTGAAATGAGGTTATCGAAAATGAACACGAAAATGAACACGAAACCATTGAGGTAATTCTACGGAATTGTTATAAATTCAGCCGTGAACGGTTACAATATTTTTAATCCGCATTGTAACACTATTCGCTAATCTGCGGACAATTTTCTTTAGATTGGATTAGAAATTTTGCAGAAAGCCGATGCTGAAAGTATGAACATCGATTTTTTTGTTTGTATTGTAGAGGTTTGCGTCGTAATCCAGGAAAAGTGAACTCGTTTTTTCGCCGTCAAGCCAGTAATTGGCTCCAATGCCCAAACTCAAGAAATTCTTGCCAAGATCAACACCCTGAATACGAAACGCTTGTCCCGTTTCCAGAAAAGCAACATCAGAAATCGGAACATTGTCACCACCAAGATTGGTGTTGTAAAACGCCCGCATCCGAATACCGCCGCGTGATCCGCTTGTCTCCGAACTAAAACCAACCCGAAGAACAGAACGATTAAAATTCATACGGTTATACCGTAGTCCGTAACGGTAACTTCCGTAAACATCGGAAATCGATGAATAATTATGATCCGTAAACGCATTTTGCCAAAGATATTGCAAATCCAATCCCAATGTCGGACGCAAAATAAATGTCGAATGCAACATCAACGGACGCGCTAACTCAAGACTTAAATTAAAAGTATTGCCCTTTGTATCGGAAACATAACGGTCAAATATACCTCTGGCTCCGGTAACACTGTCATAAACAATATTCGCATTGCGAACATGACGCTCCATATCGTATTCCTGAAATCCCAAGCCAATATATGTTTTAAACTCAAACTCATTAAACGGAGCACAAACAAAATAAGTTCCTAAAACATAGTCGTCGCTTTTCATTTTGTCGCCAACCTGTTTCAAATTACTGTTGGAGTAAGCAGCAATCGCTCCAATCGCAGAATACGGCGTTAAATTCCACTCACTGCCAACCATAAAACCGGAACGGCTAATATTATAACTGTCCGAATTACCGTCTGATTCCGCATTGAAAAAGGTTTGGGTAAAATCGCCCCAAAGACTTCCGGTTCGTTTGGCAATTGGAGTTTGACCAAGCATTCGGTTTGCTCGTCCGCTCATTCGGCTCCAATTCACGCGTCCGCGATTGCCCGTCGGCATAGAACCATTACCGTAACCAATCCGGTTGAACAAAAGTTCCGAAGGATTCCAAAGATTCACCAATGCACTGTTCGCCCGAACTGCGGCTCCAATCTGACGGTACACATCACGAAGATTCTCCGCTGAATTAGAACCATCACCCAACGAAAACGCAATATCCGGTCGCTCAAATAATGACGCATCAATCGCCGCCGCAACCGATTTTTCATTGTTTGTTTTGGCACGATCTTTGAAATAATCCAGATCACGAATTACTTGCAACTGCGCTTCATGTTCATTGCGAGGATTGATAAAAACATCGGACACATAAAGAAATCCGGTTTCATAATCAATCTTTTTGAAATTTGAACCCTGCGTAAATGTTCCTGATTGAATAATCGTGTGCGCCGTTGTTTCATTGCCGAAAACTTTGTCGGGAAGAAACGTAACTTTAATTGTTCCGTCCATTGTCGTATTATTGGAAACAACAATCAAATCGTTTTCCGTCCCGTAAATCGGATCATGATGAATTGGAAGTTCCGGTGCCGAAATATTCGGATTGGAATTAGGAATTTCATCTAATTCCGTGTTCGGATCAACATTCAATCCGCGAATCTGTCCAATCGTCGGATCATAAATGTTGCCTTTTTCGTCAATGTATTTACCGTCGTTTGTGATGGCACTGGTGTAGCGTTCCACTAATGTTTGTCCGCCGAGCGTAACTTCGTACACACTGTTTTTGCCGAAAACAAGATCGCCGACAACATTGATAATTCCGATTTCATCGCCGTTTTTAACACCCGGAGCAATAACGCCTTCATTGTTGAGCGTTCCTTCCCAGTAATACGATTCGCGTCCAATCAAACCATACAATTCCTGCGTATTTCCATCCCAAGAGTAACGGCGTTGTCCAAGCCGAAAAACTCCTTCGCCGGCAATTCGTCCGAAATTGTTCATTGTCGGCGGATTGGGATGCGGAAACACCGTGTAAGTGAAATTGCTCGAATTGAAATCGGGTAATACTTCGGGATTGAAACTGGCGGAAATATTAATGTCAGGTATTTTCAACGTGGTGTTTGCAAGCGGCGAAAGTAAACATTCTATTTCAAACGGTTGACCGTTTTCGTCAACAAGAGGATTACCGTCCGCATCCAAATAGGGATTGCCGTTAGTATCAACAACTTTAACATTGATTGCCGAACTAACATCTTTTGGAATTGTCGGCGTCAACATCAAAGTTGCTCCGCTATCAATGGTCAGATTTTGAGCATAAACGGTATTGCCCTGAAACTCTGTTGTTCCGCCGACAAAATGTAATAAAGTCGTTTCCGCTCCGGGCGTAACAATATCCGCATAAACTTTACCGTCACCAGGTTTCACAATCGTTGCGCTAATATTACCGCCGGCAAACTTATAATCCATGAAACCATCGCGCCAAATAACAAAATGCCAAAAGGTATCATTGTCTTCATCAAAGAGATTGTACGACGGATTGACCCAATAGCCGCGATTTTCATCGGGAACATTACCGTCTTCATCGGCTTCTACTTCGCCGCTCGGATAAAATCCCGTTCCTTGATCATGACCAACCGGAATGTCCACAATATTACCGCGTGCATTGATGGTTGCTCCCATTTTTTCAAGAGCCTCCCGCAATTTCGGATCGCTGTTGGCAGTATTGGGCGAAATAATAACACGCGCAGGATCAAGATAAGGAATGTTAGGAATCACTTCATAACGGAAAAAATTAATATTATCCTTGAATGTGAAATTGAAATCTTTATCAATTTGAGTTGTTGCGGCTCCGTTGGCATCGGCTTTGTATCCGAATGTTATATCTGTATGAAGATTTAACGCCGCATATTCTCCCAGCAAAGCCTTACCGATGTCGGTAGGTTCACCTAGTTCGTCACTGAGATATTCTGACGGATATAAATCTTGTGCAATAGAATTACGGTGATACGAAAGAATATCGCCGTTAATTTTTGCTCCGTTCATAACATTGATTTGATCGACCTGCGCTGTACTGTCAATGTGCACCGCAGCCCCAATTGCGAAACGGCGGCTCGATTCATGCAAGGCTTTACTAACGCCCCACCATGGTTCCAGAGTTACGATTTCCCGTGAATGGCTTCCGGTAACACTGCCCGAAACATCAAATGTTTTTGCGAGAGGTCCGTTTAATTCCTCCAGAATTTGGTAATCAACATACACTATTCCGACTGTCGGATCGGTTACAACAGGGACAAGAGTGTAATAATAGGAACCGCGATTAGTTCCAAACAAATCTTTCCCAAAATTAAAACTAACTCCGATACCGCCTTGACCTGTTGCGTGAACGTAACTTCCTTCCCGAAGAATAACGGAATGATCTTTCCCGTAAGCCGCCAGAATACCAATACCGTTAAGACCGTCCGTGTAAATACTTGTTCCGCTGGCAAGAGTGAATTTGTTGTTCGAACCGTCAATCCGAATACCTGCACTTCCGGGACCGTTTGCCCAAATGGAACCCGTTTGAATCACGTCCAAGTTTTTCGCAAAAAGATGTGCTCCAATACCATAAGAACTCGTGTTTGGACGCGCCATATCGTAACTTTGTAATGCCGAATCCCAATAACCAAAGGTTGCGGAATTGTAAAACGGCGTTCCGTCTCCGTTGACGTAAAACGATTTTCCGAAAAAGTTACGGCGATCAATGGTGTAGCCAATATCTTGCATTACCGCCATTTCGATTTCGATAAACCCCGGATAATTGCGGTAGTCCTGCCAACTCATTAACGAATTGGTTGTATCAATATGGGACAATGTTCCGCCCGGATTGTACGCCCATTGAAACGGTAAAGGCGGGTAATTCCAACTGGTACCATAAGTGTATCCCGTAACCGGTACGCCGTTGTTCTTTTCAAAACTGGTTAATTGATCGATGGATTTTCCATACCACAATTCGAGCGTGTTTTTACCGACAAAGGTGGGATGAGACGGATTCCCTTGTAAATACGGCGTAAGCGGATCACCCAGATCGAAAATTGTATCCGCATTACGATGGTTTTCGGTATCATCATATCCAACTTCTTTTCCTGGTGAACCGGGTTTAACGCTTGCCGAATTACCGTTGTTGTCCCGCAATCGGGTCTCGTATCGGGAAAGAATATCGGGAAATATCCATTTCATTTCTCCTGTTACCGGATCTTCTTCATACCATACGCTGTCTGCGATTCCCAATGCGTGTCCCATTTCATGAATCAACACCGGTGTTAAATCATTCGCAACTCGTCCGCTTTGAGATTGGTTACCGGAACGAACATCCCAACCGCTGCCAACATTAATAGTTGCATGTCCTCCTCTAACTGTAGCAGCATAAACTCCATCAGTCATCAATGCCTGCGGAAGTGGAAGATTATAATTGTCAACATTACTCTGAACATAACCGTTTGTAGCGGCGTTGGCGTTTCCAACAAGGGCATCATTATAATAAATGCTAAAAACAACCGGTTGATGTTGATAGGTTTGATTTCCGGCATCGTCGAGTATGGGATTGCCGTTATTGTCGCGGTTGGGAATTTTGTTGCCTTCGGCATCCAAAACTGCCGGCATGGTTCCGTTTGCTTTGAGCATGTCCACCCAATATCTGGCGGCTTCTGTAATTGCATCGATTTGTGCCTGAGAAAAATCGTCCGTTGAACCTTCACCTTGTCCGTAAAAATTAAGTTGAAATACTCTTTCTTTATCCTTATTCTCAACAAACCGAGTTTCAAGAGCATACGTTGTCGGACAAATCGGACAAATCAGGCAAAACAGAAACAAAACCGGCACAAAGTATAAGAAGACTCGTTTCAGGCAAACACTGATTGAGTAAATGTTTAGGCAAACACTATTCAGGTTGATCCGTATTTTCGTCCCATACGTTTTCCGATGTGAAACCATATCCCTTGCGGATTCGGTGTTTTTTATGGTCATCTTAGTGTTTCTCATTCTTGTCCCCTTGCACCGAAGGATAAACGGTTATTTTTAACCCATTTTCCACATTTATAGAATCTTCCCCAATCTCGTCAAGATCATCAAAGACGGAGTATGTCTATAAACAGGCTCATTCCGAATTATCGATATTTTCGTACTACTTTCTGGACAAAACTTTACAAGAAACTTCATTTTTTACCAAAATAAATCATTTTTTTTGACAAACCTGTCTAATTAATCCAGATTGATCCGAGATTTTTTAGGAAACCCAATAGTTGAATCCCAAAATGAAAAGATACCAGCAGCA
>JAISNF010000196.1 GCA_031276415.1 Planctomycetaceae bacterium | reverse complement strand
TGCACATCTCACCCCTGGCGGGGTTGCCGAAACATCAGGTAATTTTGTTATATTAAATGCAGATATAATCATATAGCCATTTTGCACAAATCCAAGTTGTTACCGTTCAAAGTAGAACCCAATAACAATGTCCGTTACGTGAAACTAATTCACTTTTAATTTTATGAACATGAAAAAATCATTATTGGTTTTAGTTAGTCTGTTTTTGGTGTCGGCGTTTGGTTTTCAAGTGCCGCAACAACTTTGCGGCGAAGACCGATACGCTTCGCCCCAAATGACAACCGGTTTGGATTACACATTGGATGGAACGCTCGAACCGGATGATATTTTCGGAGTGACGCAAGGTTTTGCTCCTAATCGCGGCGTTCTTCGGAACAACGCCGCTAACGCCGCTGTTCAGGGAATGGTGTACGCACCGGATGCGGAAGTTTTGACGGTTGATGGTCCTATTCAATTACCGGTGTTGCCGGCAATGCCTGCTTTGGTTAAAAACGAGACGGCATCGTTAAAAACAACAACATTTAATGCGGACGATATTCCGTTGACGTTACCGCCGCGTTTTCGTACAGACGCTGATCTGCTTAACATAAACGAGAAATATGCGTTGGTTCAATATCGTACCAAATCCCGTTCTCCGAAACACGAGGACAATGTTGAAGAGCCCAAGCCGGTAACAGTGGAATCGCCGTCGGCTCGTGAGATGGCGTCGATGACGGAAGCGGAAAAAGCCGCTTTGCTCAAAAAGTCAATCCGTACAACTCTTATTGCCAATATGAAACGTGCGTTGACAACTCAAAATAATACGCCCGGCGATGTTCTTTTGATGGCGTTGCCTTATGGAGCCGAAGCCAAAATATATCAGCCGACTGTTTTGATGGATTCGCGGGACAAAACCGCACCTAAAGGAAGTTACATTTATTCTATTGGGACGTTATGTTGGAATTATCCTTGTTCCGGCAAGATGTTGTTACGGAGTGACGGGAAGCGGGTTTTTGCGAGGGTTGGTTCAGGATTCCAGCGTCGTCCGGCGTCATTTCTGGCTTTATTGGCAATGTCAAATATCATGCCGAATTACGAATTAAAAGTGAATGGCGGGACTTATTCTATTGGGCATTTAATTGCTTCGGAAAAGGCGGCTGTTTCGAAGGGGGTGAACATGTCGATGACATTGGTGGGGCTTTCTTTTTACGGCGAGGCGGGTGATCAATGGAAAAATGAAATGGGTGAAACGTGGAATATTGAGCGGATGGTTACGGAAGAGTTGAATCGTTCTATTGATCAGGGTTCAAGTGAGGTAACGGATTGGCTTCTTGGTTTGACGGCTGCTGTCAAATTGTACGAAGAAGAGGGTAAGGCAATTCGTGGTCCAATGGCATTAGCGAAACGGCAACTTGGAACTTATCATGAATTTGTTCTTTCCGTGCAAAACGATCAATATCTTTGGCATCCTAAATTTTTCTTATTTAAGGGGACGAATTCTGATGTTTATGAGACGTTATATTCGAGCGGACATATACTTCGGTGGCTTCTTCTTTCGCTTTCGGACAGGGAGTTGAAGGATCCGCGGGTAACTCGTGCGGTAACGAGTTTAATGTCAAATGTCAACCGGATTCCGATGAATGTTACTACGGGAGTTTTGACGGATCGGCAACTTGAAGCGTTGGCGTTATCACTTCATGCGTTATCGATTTACAATCAACGTGTTTTCGGCGATGATTTATCGGAAGAACCGGAAAAAAATCAAGCAGAAAATAACAATAATGATAATAATGATAATGTAATTATTGTTAAACGTTGAGAGTTGAGAATGAAGAGCGGAGAGTGTTCGTAATGCGAAATTATTACCAAAATGTTTTGGCAATAATTCCGCATTGCGAAACTCTCAACTATCAACTAAAAAACAAACCTCATTTCTATCAACTATTCACTCTCAACTAAAATCTTGCATCCTCTTGATTTCAACCTTGAAACTGGTATAAATCAATTCTTTTGTGGGAAATTCTAATAATTAGTTTTTTTATTAACCACAGAAAACACAGAGAAAATTTTTAATCGGAATCGAAACATTATTTAATATTATCATTGACTTTTGATCTAAAATAATTTTTTTAAATTAAATTTTTATTCTCTGTGGTTAAATAAAAAAACGGTTATTAGAAATTACCTTGAGTAATTTGTGAATAATTAGAACAATTACATTTTTTGATAACGAAATTATGTGTTCTGCTATTACGTTACAACCTCAGCCAATGGTCAGCGTTTGCACAACAACATACAACGCCGAACCTTATGTCCGGCAAACAATAGACGGCGTGTTGATGCAGAAAACCAATTTTGATTTCGAATATGTTATCGCTGATGACGCCTCAACAGATCAAACCGCCAACCTGATTCAAGATTACGCAGAACGTTATTCCAAAATCATTCGGTTTCGGCGCAACAAAAAAAATATCGGCTTGAACGCTAATTTCATGAAAACAATACTCGAATGTCAAGGTAAATATATTGCCCTGCTTGACGGAGATGATTATTGGATAGATTCCAATAAGTTACAATTACAAGTCGATTTTATGGAATCACATCAAGAATGTGCGTTTTGCAGTACAGCAAGCCAACTTTATTATCAAGATAAAAATGAATTGGTTCCGGGACACTCCGATCTTCCTATTGACGATAATTCCGTACTCTATTTTGGGATTGAAGAAATGTATCAACCGTTTCCGTTTTGGCTTCCAACACATAGTATTTTGCTCCGTAGCGAATATGTTGAATTTCCCGAATGGTTTATCAATACCGTATTTGTTGACAGAGCATTACGATTAATTTTAACGTTAAAAGGTAAAGCCGCTTATATCAACCATACAACCTGTGTTTACCGAAAACATAATTCAAACGTTTCAAAAAATATCACTCATCAAACCATTCGGCGTTATGCCGAACTTTATCGAAACGTTTATCGCTATTCGGGCAAACAGTATTACAAAACCGCACGAGGCGCCATCAACGAAACAATTTATGCCGAACGTTTGGCAATCAGAAAAGAATTACACGGCTGGAAAAAGTTAAAAGCCCTTTGTTCCAACACCTTGTTTGCATTCCGTGAATTTCGGATTATTTCGCGGAAAGATATTTTACGGTTTCCGTATCATTTTTTATTTGCCGGTGATTTTGTTGATTGGTTAAACCGTTCGGTTGCCAAACACATAAGAATATTCAGAAACTCTTGAATTCTCGCTATCTTATGTCATAATATCGTCATTTGATCGTCAAACAACATTACGAGATACTTCTCACATTGAACAATTCGGTTTTCGTTTTTGGACAAGACCAATTCGTTTTGACAAGATCAATAGGATTTTCAGATAGAATATTCCAGCGATATTTTCTAACAAAACCGTTTCTAACAAAACCGAATTTTTAATGTGGAATGAGTATAACTCAAATCAAATGACACAACTTAAAGGAATTATTCTTGCCGGTGGTGCCGGTTCACGACTCCATCCGATCACGCTTGGAGTTAGCAAACAACTTTTACCGGTTTTCGATAAGCCAATGATATATTATCCGCTTTCCGTGTTGATGCTTGCCGGAATTCGGGAGATATTGATTATTTCGACGCCGCAGGATTTACCGCATTTTCGCCATCTTCTTTGTGACGGTTCCCAATGGGGACTCCATTTTGAATTTGCCGAACAACCAAAACCGGAAGGATTAGCACAAGCGTTTATTATCGGACGAAAATTTGTCGGTAATGCTCATGTGGCGTTGGTTCTCGGTGACAATATTTTTTATGGACGTAGTTTTCGTAAACTCCTCCAACACGCCGGAAAACGAAATCAAGGTGCTTCCGTTTTTGCTTATCAGGTTCGTGATCCTGAACGATTTGGTGTTGTTGAAATGGATGCGTCCGGTAAGGCAATTTCTATTGAAGAAAAACCAAAAATTCCAAAATCACAATTGGCGGTAACCGGACTTTATTTTTATGATAATCGGGTTCTTGATTTTGCGGCGTCGTTAAAACCGTCGGCACGCGGTGAGTTGGAAATCACCGATTTGAACCGAATTTATCTTGAACAAAATGATCTCCACGTCGAATTTTTTGGACGCGGTTTTGCCTGGCTCGACACCGGAACTCCTGAATCATTATTGCAAGCCGCTGTTTTCGTACAAACACTTCAGGAACGTCAGGGACTTATGATTGCATCACCGGAAGAAATAGCGTTACACGAAGGTTTCATCAATGCCGGACAAGTTAAAAAAATCGCTCAAACAATGAATAATGAATACGGACAATATTTGTTGCGTTTAGTTCAGGAACAAAATTAACGGTTTTTTCCAAAAAAAAAATCCGCATTTTCCAAACTTTCCAAAAAACTTTCCAAAAAACTTTCCAAGAAATTTTCCAAATTTTTAAATCAAAAAACAGAAGGGATTTAACGATGTCAACAGTCTGGAATGAAGGAATCATCCATGATGTTGAAATTCGTCCGTTAAATAAACGGGCGGATTCACGTGGTTGGTTGAGTGAATTATTTCGGAGGGATGAACTCTCTTCAGAGTTGTTTCCGGCAATGTGTTACGTTAGTGAAACGTTGCCCGGCATAACGCGAGGACCACACGAACATACGAATCAAACCGATTTTTTTGCGTTCTTTGGACCTGGTGATTTGAAATTGTATCTTTGGGATAATCGTTCCGATTCGCCAACTTATTATTACAAAATGATTCTTCCGGTTGGAGTTTCCAATCCTGCGGCGGTAATTGTTCCGCCGGGTGTTGTCCATGCTTACCGATGCGTATCGGATGTTCCGGCTTTGGTATTGAATGCTCCAAACCAACTTTATGCCGGAAATGGTAAAAAAGAAAAAGTCGATGAAATACGTCACGAAAACATCTCAAATTCGCCATTTGCTCTCAATGAATAACCGCTTTTTTATTTCCAATACAATATTTATTTTTTTATTACAAATAATTATTTAATCGGACATTATTTATGACACGTCGTCGTTTTTTTAATACGACCGGACCTTGTGATCCTTTGATGCATTATATGCTTCCTCCAGCGGAGCGTTTGGTTGGAGCGCAGTTGCATCGTTACATTAAGGATCAATTGTATTGGGTACTTCATGCACCTCGTCAGACGGGTAAGACGACTTTTTTGAAAAGTTGGATGCGTGAGATTAACGCGGGCAAGGAAGCAATTGCTTGTTATGTGAGT
>JAISNF010000170.1 GCA_031276415.1 Planctomycetaceae bacterium | reverse complement strand
CTAGGGCAAAGTGTCTGCCCAAAATAGCAATGAGTTTTAACCCATTGGACAAATGTTTGGACGGGATCAACAGGATTTACAAGGATTGGCAACTAGAAGTTCAAGAAGGTGAAACAATTAAATTAGGGAAAATGGAGTGTGATTATTTATTGAATTAGTAAATGTTGCGCCGGTTGGTATTGAGTAAAAAATCGACCGGCACAATGTTCGTTTACCTGTTGAATTGCCCCAAATTATTGAAATATTACATTAATTTTAAGCGGTCAAGACGTTTGAGAACTCGTTCCTTGCCGAGAATTTCAAGCGTCTCGAACATGCCAAGACCAACACTCTTGCCCGTTATAGCAATACGTAACGCATGAATAATTTGTCCGATTTTAATTTGTTTTTTGTCCATAAACCGCTGCATCAGTTGTTCCAACGAAACACAATCAAAAGAATCTTGTATCGCTAACTCGTTGCGAAATTCACCCAAAAGCGTTTTGGCTTCCGGCGGCTCCAAAATACGTTTCGCAAACGCCGATTCGTCATAAGGAAATTCGTCGTCAGGCAAAAAGAAATCGGAAAAATCCAAAATGTCACCACCAACTTTAATACGATCACCGGCAGCACGAATAAGCGGAACATAAAAGTCGGGAAACGGTAAATCACCATCAAGTAAACCCGCTTTCTCCAAAAACGGCGCACAAAAAACAGCCTTCTCCTCCGCCGATTTGGTCAGCATGTGTTTTTCCTGAAACGAAAAAAGTTTTTGCGGATCAAACGATGCGGCTCCCTTCGTTACTCCGTCCAAAGAAAAATGAACAATTAAATCCTGTAAATTGAAAAATTCCGTCTTATCGTCAAGCGCCCAACCAACCAACACCATATAATTGACAATCGCTTCCGGTAAATAACCAACCTTTTGATAAAAATCAACAATCACCGGATTAAAACCGTCCGCCGCCGTTTCAAGACCAATCCGGTTCGCAATCAATTGACCATGCTGAACCAGTTTGGCAAAATCTTTATTTTTGAGATATTTATCGAGTTTCCGTTTACTAAGTTTCGTCTTACTTCCCGGCTCCGCAACAAACGGCAAATGAGCGTATTCCGGTAACCGATAACCCAACGATTGAATCATAAAAATCTGTCGCGGCGTATTCGATAAATGTTCTTCCGCCCGAATAACGTGCGAAATCTCAAAATCCTCGTCGTCAACAACATTTGCCAAATGATAAATAAACGAACCGTCCGCACGTTGAATCACATGATCTTGCTCCGTTGCCCAATCAAATACAACACGACCACGAATTAAATCATCAATAATCAGTTGACCTTCACGCGGCATTTTGAGCCGAACAACACCTTGCCTGCCTTCCGATTCAAACCGGCGAATGTCCGTTTCCGTTTCAGCCATCCATCGGCGGCTGTACGTAAATGTCTTTTTTTCGGCAATTGCCGTTTCACGTTCCGCCTGAATTTCTTCCGGTTTGGCAAAATCCCGATAAGCACAACCACGCCGAATCAATTCGTCAACCGCCGCCTGATATTTTTCGGAACGTTGCGATTGGTAATACGGCGCATGCAAACCTCCGACTCCAGGTCCTTCATCCCAATCAATTCCAAGCCAACGCAACCCGTCCAAAATCGGTTGTAACGCTTCATCAACATTACGCTCCTTGTCGGTGTCGTCAATTCGCAAAATAAATTGTCCGCCGTGTTTCCGCGCAAAAAGCCAACAGAATAACGCCGTGCGAACTCCGCCAATATGAAGATAACCCGTCGGACTCGGCGCAAAACGTGTTCGTACCATTTGATAGTTAATTGTGAATAGTTGATCGTGTTCAATTAATAGCGTTATAATTAATAGTGAACAGTGTTTCGGATTTTACGGTTACGGCAAAAATCACGATTGTACAACTATTCACTACTAACTATTTAACTAATTCAAACATCTTCGGGCTTGGGAACAACATAAGGCGCACGATAATCACGAGTTGCCAATGCGTTTGCTTCGGCGTTGTCAATGAAGACTTCGTTTTCAACGTCAATTTTGAGCAACGGTCCCAATGAAAGCGGTGTTTTTTTCAAATCGACACCGACTTTTTCCAGATGTTGTACCGTTCGGGCAAGAGTTGCTTCGTTGTCGTCAAGCGATTTGACCGACTTGAGTGCTTCTTTCAAATCATCTACGGAAACTTTGTTCTTTTCACCAAGATAATAGGACGTATTGCCGAGATGACTGACTGCTGCCGAAAGTGCGCCGCAACGGGCATCGGCATGAGCCAGTGACGGATTCCGTTCCAGAACCGCTTCGACAAAATTAGCGTAATGATTGCCGTCACCGGTAAACTCCCGAATTTGTTTTCCTTCAAGATCATAAGCGTAAGAAACAGAATAGGATTGATGTTTAGCGGAACCTTGAATAACATAACCCTTTGTTCCATAAGCAATAACACCAACCTGAGTTCCGAGTTTTTCGCCAACAGGAATATTCATAATAGGCGTTTCCAGACCACGCGTTTCAAAAACTAAACACTTATCGCCGTAGTCATAAATAGAAACTTCCGTGTTCGCAACATCACCGGCGTCCACATAGTCCGCACCTTTTTCAACATCATAACCAAGCCGCCCGCCATAAGAAATGACTGATTGCGGAAATTGATTTACATCAAGAAACCATCGGGCAACATCGGTTTGATGGGGACCTTGGTTGCCGAGATCGCCGTTACCGTAATAACGTTGCCAATGCCAATCGTAATGAAAACGCGGGCGTGTAACTGTTTTAATTTGTGCGGGACCGCTCCAAATATCGTAATCAATTCCAGCGGGAACTTTATATTCGCCGAGTGCTCCGATTGCTTTACGGCGTTTATAACAAAGACCGCGAGCGAATTTCACTTCACCGATTCCGCCTTCGCGAATAAATTTAACCGCATTGATAACATTAGCACATGAACGGCATTGTGTTCCGGTTTGAACAACGAGTCCGTATTTTTTGGCGGCGGCAACAATTGCTTTACCTTCGTGAATGTTGTAAGTGAGCGGTTTTTCGATGTAACAATGTTTTCCCGCCTGCAACGCCCAGATAGCGGTGAGTGAGTGCCAATGATTGGTTGATGCGCAGGTTACGGCGTCAAGTGATTTGTTCTCTAAAATTTTGCGGAAATCGTCAATTGCTTGCGGTTTGTAACCGGTATTCTTTTCGATTTGCGCACATTTTTTTTCGGCTTGGGCGATGTCGGGATCGCAAAGGAACAGAATTTTGGTTCGTTTATCCTTTGAAAAAAAACCGATATGATCGCTGCCGCGTCCGCCGGCTCCAACAATCGCAATTCCCAATTGTTCATTGGGACTAACTGCGTTTTGAGCCAACATGTTTTCTGTTGCCGTACCGGAAAATACAGTTGCTGCGGCACTTGCCGCAAATGATGCACAAAGCGAATCTTCCAGAAACCGGCGTCTTGTAATTTTTGTCATAAAAAACCTCAATAATTTATAGGAAATACCTTAACGAAACAAACAAAACTCCGATCATTATACACATTCTATATTCTTTGAAAAGCATTGCCCAATTTTCCTAACAAAACAAAAATCAATAGTTAATAGTGGAGAGTTGATAGTTGAGAGTGAACAGTTTCGCAAGCGGAAATTATTGCCGGTAGGCGAAGGCTAATTTCTATTTTGTTTTGAGGAGCATGATTTGGTTGACGGCGAAGGGGACGAAAATCATTAACGGTAACCATGCACCAAGAACCGGCATATTAGCGTTTGCGCCAAGATATTGGCACGATTTCTGAACAACAAGAAAAGCAAGAATCACCAACCCGCTAATTCCCATCGTTTTGAAAACATTGCGATCCCCACACGCCAATATTGTCGGTAAACCCAGAAAAAGAAGTATAACATCAAGAAAAGGCTGCAAAATACGACTGTGAATTGTTGCGTGAATCCGGTTGCCGACATCAAGACTTTTATTTCGGGCAGCCTGAAAAAGTTCCCAAGTCGAAGCAAATTGCCGCCACGCATCATTTGAAGCAAGATAATCAAACGGAACCTTGCTCACAACAAAACAACTGTTCGCCTCCACCCAGTCCGAAGCATCCTGATGCGTAATCACAATCGCCTCTTCCTGAAATGTTAAAGACGAACCATTGAGAACCGCCGGAATTTCAATCAAATCAACAAGCAAAAATCCCGCCGGTCGCCCGTTTTTCGCCGGACAGTAAAAAGCATTCTTCGCCTTGAGACGAGTCAACTGTTTGGCAATCTGCTTCGGAATAACAAAAACCGGATTGCTGATTCTTAACTCTTTTCGATAAATCTGATCGCCCAAAATACTAATTCCCGTTTCGTTGTCAATAATAGCGTTAAGCCGGACACCACGGTTTTTGGTAATATTCTCCGCCTCCATCACCAGTTCGTCAAGAAAATGCGGCAACACCGTTTCACGAAGAACCGTCGAAACAAACGCAACAAAAATCACCGCAAAAATCAACGGTCGAATAATTCTAAGCGTTGAAATTCCCGCCGCCTGAATCGGAACCAATTCGTTGTTGCGAATCATCATTGCCACCGTAATCATCGCCGAAATAAGACCCAATATCGAACTTAATGTCATCGCAATCGGAATAGATTGGAAAAAATAATAAGTTCCAATCAGCCAAAGAACATTGTTTTGCTCCTTGCCCTTCTGAACCAAACCGTCCAAATGAGTAAAAAGATCAAAAACAATAAAAATGCCAATAATACAAATAAACCAAAAAATTAAATTGAAAAAAAAACTTTTCAAAAGATAACGATCTAAAATAGTCATTCTTGTTTTCAGTGTCTAAATAACGCGGAACATACCGATATTCATTATCGGCAAACTGTATTTTGGAGGAAAATCAGCGAATTATGCAAAAAAAATCAATTTTCCGCAAGAGAAATTGTCAGATTTCATCTCAAACGATATACTAAAACCGTTATTCGCCGAAAATATTATTAAGAATAAATTTTGTAAGGATTGAACAATGACTGATTATGTTTATACCGCCCGAACCGCTTCTGGGAACGATGTAACCGGTAAATTAACCGCCAACACAAAACGCGAAGCGTTGGAAACATTGCATCGATTGTCGCTTTTTCCAATCCGAGTGGATGATGCGAATCGCGGTCAGATTACGATTAAATTGTTCAATCGGCGAGTTGCGGATTCACAGGTTGCCGCTTTACTTGGGCAACTTGCCGATTTATTGGAAAACGGCGTTCCTGTTTTAATTGCTTTTCAGGTTCTCATCAAACAAACAACACATCCGGTACTTCATGATGTTTTGACGGATATTCATGATCGGATTGCGGACGGTGAAGCCATCGACAACGCCTTTTCTTCTCATTCCAATATCTTCAACGATTTAACAATCAGCATAATTCGTGCCGGAGCGGAGGGGGCGTTTCTTGAAGACGCATTGCGGCGTACCGCGAAATTTTTAGAGCAACAGGCAGAAATCAAAGGAAAAATTATTAGTGCAATGATTTATCCTTCGATTTTGTTTTTTGTTGGGATTTCTGTTGTGGTGGTGCTTTTGATTTTTTTTGTTCCTCAATTCATGCCGTTTTTTGACCAAATGACTGCTGCCGGTCAACCCTTGCCCTGGACAACACAATCGTTACTCTGGATGCGTAATATTATTGTCAACTATGGAATTTATTGTGTTGGGGCGGCGATTTTTTTGGGAATTTGGATTCAGGGGCAACTCTCGACAAAATGGGGAATTAGGATTGTTGATCAAATCAAATTGCGTTCCCCTTTATTGGGACCGATTTTATTGAATAGTGCGGTTTCCCGATTTTGTCGGGTTTTGGGGACGCTTCTGGAAAACGGCGTGCCGATACTTCGGTCATTGGAGATTAGCAGCCAATCGACGGGCAACACGATTCTGGCGGAGGCGGTAAAACGTTCAGCGGAAAATGTTTCCAGTGGCGAGCCGCTTTCAAAACCGTTGGCGGATTCCGGTATTATTCCGCCGCAGGTGATGGCGATGATTTCTATTGCCGAAGAATCGAACACGTTGGAAAATGTGTTGGTGAATATTGCGGACACAATCGAACGCAATACCGCAAGACAATTAGACACGATTATTCGTTTGATTGAGCCGTTAATGTTGTTGGTAATGGCGGGAGCGGTTTTTTACATTATTGTGTCGATGTTGCTCCCGATTATCAATATGACCAGCCTTGCCGGATAAAATAACTCAAATAGTTTGCAACTGTTCGCTGAACGGTTGTGCCGACCGACTTTTGCGAAAAAAGTTTGTCTGCCTTTCGGGTTTGTAATCAAGAGGTAGCCAACGTTCCGCCGGAAACATTGGTCGGCGTACTCGCCGACGGTGAACCTGTTTACGGACGGAAATTGAAATAATCTCAACCGTTGCGCCCCGAAACAACATCAACCGTTGCCTCCCAACTCCTAAGTCCCGCTAGGGACGAGATTATGCAACCATAGGTGTAGCGAAGCGGAACCTACGGTTATGCACATCACACCCCTTGTATGTTTATATTATATTGTTTTTATGTTTTGTTTTTTGCGGGGATTTTTTAAAAATTCATCGGGGAACTTTTAAAAGATTGGTGCAACCGAAAAACTTTCAACAATCAGTTCCGGCAATGTTACAATTGCAATTTGCGGAACTGCGACTCGTTGAAATGCACCGGGGTTTAGAAGCAGTGTATTACCGTGCATTTGAAGCAAGGGAATATGAGAGTGTCCGTAACACATCAAATCCCAATGTCCCGAATCTAATTCTGTTGCGAATTGGTTCTGGCGATGACCGTGCATAAAACAGATTTTTTTCCCTTCCCATTCCAACGAACCAAACCATTCGTGCAAAATATGACCGTTTTCTGTTGCCGTAATACGCAGCAAATCGCGTTCAAAATCATTGTTGCCGAAAACAAAATGAGTTTCAATTCCCTGAAATGCCCGAATAATCGCTGCGCCGCCAATATCACCGCAATGGATTATTTTCGCAACAGCCTGTTCCCGAAAAATCCGAACCGCCGCCAACGTCTCCGTCAACCGACCATGTGTATCACTCAAAACGCCAAGTTTAGACATCATTTACTTTTGAAACAATTTTGATTCAATTTGTTCAACATCCGTATAATCGGGAATAATCCAATCAGCACCAGCCCGAATAAGTTGTTCGCGTTTCCATAAATCAATTCCCTGCCGTGCCGTTTCGTTTGACGCCACCCCAATCGCAAAACCTCCAACCTTTTTGACCTCATACGTTTCCGTATGACCATCGCCAAACCCAATCAGTTCCGCTCCGGTAAGATTGTTTTCTTCAAGAATTTTAGCAACAATCATTGCTTTGGAAAAAGTTGCCGGGTCTTTCTGACCGCCGTAAATTCCGCCGTCAAAATAATCTTGCAAACAAAGCAATTGGACATCTTGCCGCAAAAATTCTTCTTCGGTTCCGCTGACAAGATAGAGTTTCAAACCACGCCGCCGAAGCATCTCCAAAAGAACCAATGTCCCCGATACCAACAATTCCTGCGGATCAAGTCCGTTTTGAAGTTGCTCATGCCGTTGCCGAACAATCTCAAAAAGAGATTGATAATATTCGTTGAGATAATCCTCCGCATCAGAAGAAATTCCGCCCAATTTTTGAATCACCTGAACCAAAGAATAAAATTGATAAATCGGTTGTTTACCGATATTGAGTTCAATATTGTTTTTGGCAATTTGTTCCAATTCTATTTCGGAAAGGAGTTTTCCTTGAGGTGTTGCCCGAAGATGTTTCAGAAATAACTCAATTAAAACCGGATGCCAACCCGCACGAATAACACTAATCGTTCCGTCAAAATCAAGCATTACCGCTTTAGGTTGAGCAACAGGACGCTCACAATGAATAATTTCTATCGAAAACATTTTGCGGATTGTTTCCTAATTTTGGAGGCTTAGAGTTTGAAAGTAATTGTTCAGTAGAACATTAGAGATTACCATTATATTAGAACTCATAAGGCAGGCGATGTTTCGCTGAAACATCGCAACGGTTGATGATAATTTTCTTACGCATTGAAAGGGCAGTTGATAGTTGATAGTGGAGAGTTGATAGTGGAGAGTTTCGCAAGCGGAATTATTGCCAAAACATTTATAATTCCGCATTTCCTGTGTTTGTCCAGCGGGTTAAAACCCGCCGCTATTTTGGAATTGCCCCAAAGGGGCAATTTTAAGAGCGGAAAACGTCAATAATTCCGCATTGCGAAACTATCCACTATCCCACTCTCAACTATCCACTAAAAAATGACCAATCGGTTTATTCATTTTTTCCAACCGCACTGGGATAAAATTCTTTGTGACATTTATCACAGGCTTCGGTCATTTCCTTAAAAGCCGCCCAATAAGTTTGGTAATCAATTTTTTCTTCCGCATAACTATGAATAGCGGCATTCGCTTTAATTGCAGCATCACGGAATTGTTCACATTCCTTTTTCCATTCGGCAACTGCCTCCGGTTTTGTTGTGTCCTTAACATTGGCAATACTTCCCTGCGTAATAACCGCCAACGCCGCTAAACCGCCAAAAATACGTTCCGGTTTTTTTAGTTGCGTTTTCAATTTTCTTTCCGTATTGGTTAAACGGGTTAAGGTCGAACTAAGATTGGGAACTGCTTTCATCAACGGTTGAAGTTCGGCGGTTTTAGTCCATTCCAAAACAGACGGATCACTTTCGCTTGTCAAAGCGGTTTTGAGTTTGTTATAAACTTCTTTTGCCGTTTCATATTGAGTAGCGGAAGCAAGTTCTGTTGCCGCTTTGATAATACCCGGTGCCGCTTTTTTGTATTGGGAATCGGATTCCGACTTGCCAACCGCTAAAGCAACAAGAGCCAACGCATTAGCATCACGAACCACAAAATCACCGTCATTTTTGTAATTAACGGTTCCATCAAGTTCTTCCAATGTTTTGCCGAGTTTTTCAACATATTCATTGATTTGACCGGTCAAATCTTCAATCGGCGGCATTGGAATTACTTCGGCAGCGAATTTTCCGGTTGGTTGGGCTGGAACTAATTGTACGCCGTTGTTATCTTTTGGCTCAGGTTTTTTTTCCTCTTCTTTGGCGTCCGTTTTCTTTTCGTCCGGCAAAGAAGTATTGGCGGGAACTAACGGTTCAACAACACCGTTTCCGGAAGTTACACCGGGTTGAATCGTATGATTATGAGATTCGGCTGGCGGCGGAACCTCGGTCGGTGATTGGGGACAACCAGCCAATGTTACCAACATAACGGCTGATACTAAAAGGGAACCACGAAAAAATAAACTTGTTTTCATGTCAATTTTTGCTCCTAAAAAGTTAATGGGAAATTAAAATTCAAAAATTCCGACTGTTTCAGACACGATTTTTGAATAACTATTCTAGCGTAACGCCGGACTTTTTCCAGACATACCGCTTTTTTTATTTAACACAGATTATTTAACCACAGAGAAGAAAAGTGTCCGCAGATTACGCAAATTAGTTAATAGTGAATAGTGTTCCGCAATGCGGAATTATTGACGTTGTGGTTATATACTCATTGCACTTTAAAATTCGGTTTTGTAAGAATAGAATTTTTGTGTCTTTTATTTAAAAAATCCTGTAAATTCTGTTTATCCTGTCAAAAAATGAAAACCGAATTGTCAAGTGTGATGAGTATAAAAATTATATTTTTCACTTAAATTTGTGAACCGGGCGATGGTTTCAGCATGACGCGGGAAATTTCCGTAGCGGTATCGGCGTAAGCGGGATTGTTTTTGATTGCTTCCCAACGGGGATGAGCAACAAAATCTTTCCACGCTTTTTCATGTTTTTCAAGACTTTCACTGCCAACCATATAAGTTAGGTTCGGCAACATTTTACCCGACAACGCTTCGCCAAAAAAAATGGGAGAAATACCAAGTTCACGGAAAAGTTCCATTTCACCGCCGCGCTCAAACATGTGAATTTTTGCCGCATTGCGTTCGATGTTGAAACTCCGGTAAATTCTCGCCTGAAAAATCCGATGAGAACCAAGATTAGGAGTCTCCAATTTGGGACAATTTTCAAAACCCCTGAGCAAAGAACTCTCGTAACTAATATAAGCAGGGTCTTTGGAATTTGTTTCAAAAAAAACGGCGGCGTTTTTCCGATAATCCGCATCCGCCAGTAATTTCGCCGTCAAATTCAAATAGGAATCGAGTGTTTTGTGAGGAATCACAACCAACACCTGCAAACGGTTCTGTGGATTTTTTTCCAATGGCACAAACACGCCCACCGGTTTAATTCCCTGAGCGTTGAGAGCCGGAATCAATGCATTGTCAAGTGTTTCAACCAACAAGGTTTGTTTGGTTTCATTCTTAACAAGATAGGTTCGAAATTCAATAAATTCACGCTCTGCAAATGGATCTTTCGGATTATCCGCAGAAACTTGCGGTGTTACGGAAAGAGCCGTTGCGGTCAAACCAACACCGCCCGCCGCCAAAAAATCACGTCTTTTCATTGTCGCCTCCTGATAAAATTAAAGGATTAAAAAAGGAAAGTAAAAGTTAATCAAAAAAATTTTTCGTTTAATGTATTGTTTTATGTATCGTTTTATGTCATTACCGCCATCGTTTAGATGACAATTACATGTTTACATGACAATTTCATATTGATCTTTGCCGATAAAAATAATCAATGCGGATTTTAAGTTGGGACGATCTTTGAGCCGGAATGAATTAATGTACTGTTTCAATTTTTCTAATCCTTCTTTGCGTTTTTGATTTATTTCCGTCGGTTTTGCGTCTGTCTTGCAATACTTCAATTCCAACACCCATTCGTAGTTGACTTGCGGAACATTGGGATTACGTTGCAAAAAAATGTCAGCACGTCCCGGAACCGCCTCATATTCGCTCATCGGAATATACAGATTACTCAAAAGAAGATAGGCAAACAACAACGCCTTAATATACTTCTCGTCAAAACGTTGCAAGTCAAAATCAGACAACTTGCTAAACGCATTTTTTGAAACATAGTCAATAAAACAACGAATATCTCCCTCTGTTGCCATTGCCGAAATAGCGTCCTCTAATACGGATACATTTAACATTATCTCCGGTGAATGATCCCGAACAAAATCACGAAGACAATTCCAATAAATCGTTTGAATAGAATAATTAGGAATCACCAATTGTAATTCATTAGAAGTTTTTTTCATTGTCAGCAAACCCATATAAAACAGTAACGAAATAAAATAACTATCCGTGTCCAACTGCTCAATAGAAAATTTTTCCAATACATTGGAAACAATATTGCCGTTCTTAATTATTTCAACAATAATTTCACGGTTGCGATCATTTTTAACAAGACGCTTAAAACGACTGGAATCAATACTCAAATTCGGATCAATAAAATTTTTCGGCGGTTTGTTGTTTTCTAATATTTGCTCAAAAAAATAAAGTATCATCGTTGAGTTATAAACTTTATTAACAGCGTCTTCGTGGAACTGATAACCGTTATAATAATATTCCATGTCAACTTCAATTTGATTCCTGTCAATACCTGTTACATTCATTAGTTTCGTTACTTCGTCGCGTGTAAAACCCAACATTTCATTGTATTGTAATTTGAGCGAATAATTCGTGGCAATATTGTAACCGCTTGTCAAATCGTCAAGCATCACCGGAGAAATACCGGTTATAAATGTTCGATCAACAATTCCGTATTTGGAGGCAATTTTGAGTTTTTCATAAAAATCACGAACCAACCCGTTGACTGTAATCATCTTCTTATAAAAATCATCACCCATTATCGTTCCCATCGCAATAAGATCATTCGCAAAATGATCGTACTCGTCAATAATTACGAAAATTTTTATCCGCGAATCATCCGCAATACTGAACGCCGTACTTAAAATTGATAATGTGGATTGTTCCCTGTCTAATTGTTCAATAAATTGCTTGGCTTTGGGAAATAAATTTTTGTGACGTTGCAAAAATTGGCGGACAGTAAACTTGATGTTATCCAAAAAAGAGTTTCGAAAATTATCCGTATTCGACGTGTCCATACCGGAAAAATCAAATTCCATCACCGCATAACTGTTTTTGTACGGCGTAGGATTTTGACCGATATACAAACCGCCGAATAATTGTTCAAATTCGTCCGAAAAATTAACGTCGTAATAATACGCCAGCATCGAAAGAAATAAACTTTTACCAAACCGGCGCGGACGAATAAATATTTGTGAGGAATTATTTTCCTCTTCAAGCATTTCAATAAATTGCGTTTTGTCAACGTAAGCATAATTATTTTTCGTTCGGATTTTTCGGAAATTGGCATTGCCGTAAGGTAATTTCGGAGAATTTTTATTTTTAATATTCATTATTACGTTCATAATAAAGATCGTTTGGTTTTGAAGTACAGAATAGATTTTGTATCATATTTCAGTAATTTTATGTTTTTCAATATCATCCGAATCATCCGAAAAAGTACAATGTGCATAACCAAACGTAACATATAATTAACATCATTTTCCGTTTAAGCAAGTCTAAGTAAAGAGTTATAATTTATACCAACTTGTCAAGAATCCGGTCTTTTGATATGTTACAAAAAAACGGCGTCATGGCAAGGAAGGATAATTTTATCGGATATACTTTATCCAAGTTTATCCCGATTCATCCAAGTTCGCTTTCCGGTTTAGTGTGATCAACGGCAGTAATTCCATTGAATCCTTTGCTGGCATACAAATGAATATAATGCCGCACCGTTTTTTCGTTACACCCCGCAAGAATGGCTGTTTCGGCAATACTCTCGCCGCAAGAATGAAGCAAAAGTATCTCAAAACGTTGCCTAATCTTAGGATCAGGATGATGGTAATGTAATCGCCGGAATGTTTGTTGTTCTTCCTCTGTGTAGTTCGCTCGTAACATAATAAACTTCTACGTAATAGTTTAAATGTAATAAGTTAATGTAATAAATTTAGGGGAAAAAATAAAACGTAATCTTTCAGTAATTTGGAGTAATTCAAAAGGCAAACAAGACAAGCGAGGCAGGCAATGAGGCGGACGATGTTTTTACTGAAATAATTACAAAATTTCTTACATTGGTTGTGTTGGTGTTGGCATTGGTGTTGGAGACGGCATGGGAGTTGGAGTTGGCATCGGATTAGGCATCATTGGTTGCGGTTGTGGTTGCGGAATTCCGGTCTCGTTCATTGGGTTCATGCCGCCGGTTCCTCCCATTGGGTTCATCATTCCCGGCTGATTGGGCATTCCGTTTGGAGCCATTGGCGTATTCATCATTCCTGCTCCAGTTGCATCCATTGGATTATTCATACCCATTGGATTAGCCATACCCATTGGATTATTCATTTGGTTTCCCATTGGGTTTCCCATCATATCCATTGGATTGGTTGTTCCCATTCCGCCTTGAAATTGCATTTGCTGCTGGTGTTGGGCAATCCGTTGTTGGGCTTCATTGGCATCCCAATTAAGAATATCGTCTTCCGTACCATCACGTTTATCAGGTCCGGCAGACCAGATCGCCGGTTTCGCTTCACCGGTTTTGTTAAGACCATAATATTGCATACTGTTGTCATATCGATACGGTTGACCCCAAGGATCGAGCAACGATTTGTCCGAATCAACATAAGGAGACGGTCGTTTTCGTTGTTGCAAATAAATTTGCGGATTATGAAACGGTTGATTCCATGTGGTTGCTGTGGTCATTCCGCTCATTCCGCCCATAGGATCCATTGGATTGGTTGTTGTCATTCCGCCCATTGAATTCATTGGATCCATTGGATTTGTCATTGTCATTCCTGCCGGATTGCCGGTTGTTCCGGGCATTGGGTTTGTCATTCCGCCCATACCCGAAGGATCCATCATTGGATTTGGAGTTCCCATTGGTCCCATTGGAGTTCCGGTCGGGTTTCCGAATGTTCCTGCTCCTCCGACCGCAACAGCGTTTCCGCCGAAAGCGGCGTTCGGATCCATACCGGGAGTCATTGCGGGCGATTGCGTTCCAAGTGTCGGAGAAGTCATTGTCGAAACAAGGTTGTCAGGAAAATAAATCAACGCATAAAGTCCCTGTTCGGTTGTTGGATAACCGCGGTTTTCTGTAGCGTAAAGTTCCAGGTAACCTTCAATTTGACTGATTTGAATTTTGGCTTGTTTTACGAACGACTGTGTTCGCGATTTGAACAGTGTTGGGAGCACTATGGCAAATAATGCCATAACAATCGCCAAAACAATCAGAAGTTCCATAAGCGTAAAGCCTTGCCGATAAAATAATTTAATTTTGCTCATAAAAATAGTTTTCTGAAAATGTGTTTTCTGAAAATGTACTTGTTAATAATGTACTTGCTAAAATGGAAACGGTAACTGAAAAACAGCCGCAACACCGCAACATTTGGCATTATTTTACGTTGAAGTGTCGAATTATAACACAAATGAATCAAAAACAATAGTCAATACCAAAAATAACTTTGCCAAAAATAACCTTATCAAAAATAACATTTATTTTTCGCCGAGTTTATGGCGTAGATATTTTGCTCGTGCGATATCGCGTTCGGTTTGTGATAATTCATTGCCGTTATGTTTTTGGAGGTGAGCGGGTTGTGTGTTTAGGAAAAGGTCGTTGATGACCGGAATATCCGGCTCTTCAAGCAATCCCATATTGATACCAAGCCGAATACTTGAAAGATGGTGCATCGTTTCAATACTGGAAATCGTTCTTGCCGTTTTGAGTAAACCCATTGCCCGACTGCAGCGATCCAGAATAATTTCATAACGTTCCTTGAACAAAAAATCGCGGGCTTGGCGTTCATAGGCGACAATTTGAGGAACGATATTATTGACTTTTTCAATTAGTTCCATTTCGGTTCGTCCCAATGTTGCCTGATTGCTGATCTGGTAAAAATCTCCAACCGGTTGCGAACCTTCGCCGTAAATTCCCCGAACCGCAAGATTAACTTTTTGGAGTGAGCGAAAAACTTTATCAATCTCTTTTGAAACTACCAACGCCGGCAAATGAAGCATAACACTTACCCGCATTCCTGTTCCGACATTGGTTGGGCAGGCGGTTAAATAGCCGTATTTATTGTGAAAAGCATATTGCAACCGGCTTTCGAGTTTATCATCAACTTCATTGATTCTGCTCCAAACTTTTTCAGGATCAAAACCGCTGGTCATTCCGTGAATTCGCAGATGATCTTCTTCGTTGACCATAATGCAGAATTTTTCATTCCGATCAATCAATGCGGCACGGGCACCGTCGGTTTCAACCAGTTCACGGCTGATTAACTGTCGTTCACAAAGATAAGTGCGATCCAATGAATCCAGTAATTCCAAATCGACAAAATAAAAACTATCTTTTTCAAACATTTCGGAGGCGACATTTTGAACAGTATCACGGATTGACCGTCGATCTTGTTCGGTTGCCCGTGTTATAAACGGAAAACCGGTAAGATTCC
The DNA here is from genome assembly GCA_031276415.1 of Planctomycetaceae bacterium. Taxonomy (GTDB): domain Bacteria; phylum Planctomycetota; class Planctomycetia; order Pirellulales; family Thermoguttaceae; genus WRKP01. The sequence continues at coordinate 4,396 of JAISNF010000170.1, read as the reverse complement.
GTGCCAGGCGGATGCGGCTGGAAATCACAATATCATTTTCCTGACCTTCACCCAACAACCATTCGCTCAATTGTGAGAGCATTCCATCGATTTTCATTCTGTTTCGATCTCCTTTATTTTGTCGCGAAGTTTTGATGCTCGTTCATATTCTTCGAGTTGGATTGCTTCATTCAAATCGCGGCGGAGTTTAATGAGAAATGTTCGTTGGTTTGAATCATTTCCGGTGCGTTTGGGAGTTTTACCGACGTGTTCTTGAACTCCGTGAATATTGATAATTAAAGCGTCTAGTTGTTTTGCAAAACAATCGTAATCGTTTGGGCAACCCAAACGTCCGCGACTTCGAAAGTCGTAGAAACTGATTCCGCAAACCGGACATGTTTGTTGATCGAGTTCTTTTAATTCTGTTGCTGCTTTATTGGCGGACATTTGTTTTGCCATTCCCTGGGACAAGGTAGATGTCAGGGTGGAAGCGGGATCATTTTGTTCGGAAGATTCGTTTAGGTATTCCCGTGCGTGTTCTTCGCAAAGATGGTGTTCGAGCGGTTGTGTGCCGGTCAATTCCGTGATATGAAAGGTTGCCGCTTTGTCACATTTTTGACATTTCATTGTTTTTGCTGCATTTTTTTCCCCTTTTTGCTATTTATTCTGGGGATTGGGTTATTGTTTGGTTGCTTGGAGTTCCGGTTCTTTATCTTTTTACAATTGTCTTTTACAGTTCTAGTATTTTACAACACTAACAACTTCTTACAAGTCGTTGCCAATTTTCCGGCATACGATTTAGCCACAGAGGACACAGAGTTCACAGAGAAAATATGTCCGCAGATTACGCAGATGATCGCAGATGAATTAAAAATACGTCCGCAGATTAACGCAGAGGAGCGAATAGTGTTACATTGCGTCTCTACGTAAAGTCGCAACATTCTATTTGCCAATCCTGTTAATTCCGTCAAAATCTGTTGATCTTGTTCCAAAACGCAAACCGAATTATCAAAACATTTGTAATTCCGCATTTCCTAACGTTTGTCCGGCAGGTTAAAACCCGCCGCTATTTTGGATGTTGTAGGCGATGTTGCCAAAAATTTTGCCAAAATAACGGGTGTTGTTGCCTCAGCAACAGGTGTTGTTTGGTCAGCAACAGGTGTTTTTTCGCAAAAAAGGCGGAATTCTTAAAGACTAACGGCTGAAATATTGCTGTTATTTTCGTTGATTTTCGTTGATTAACCGCCGCCGACAAGTGTAACAAGTTCGAGCGAATCACCTTCTTCAAGTCGGACATTGGCAAATGTTCGGTAAGGAACGATATGGCGGTTCCGTTCTACTGCAACATGACGGTTTGCCAATTCGAGGCGTTCCAAAAGTTGTTGTATTGTCAAACCGTCTGGAATTTCGGTTGGTTCGTCGTTAATGGTTAATTTCATGGTCAAACGTCCTTCTTTTGCTCTTAACTTTTGATTCTTAATCGATAATGGTAACTTCTAATAACCGGCTTTTTACTTAAGCACAGAAAAATTTAACCACAGAGAACACAGAGTTCACAGAGGAAATTTTTATTTCTCAATCTTAACCCCGCTAGGGGTGTGATGTGCATAACCGTAGGTTCCGCTTCGCTACACCTACGGTTATGCATAATCTCGTCCCTGCGGGACTTAGGAAATATTACGGAATTTCTACTAAACCAAAACATTACTGAATAAATACAAATTTTTCCTCTCTGTGTTCTCTGTGTTCTCTGTGGTTAATAAAAATAAATTTGTGGTTTTTAAGAGTTCCCTAATTCTTAATCAATAATTTTTGAAATCGGATATTCGACAATTCCGCACGCACCGGCATTTTTTAGTTGTGGAATTAAAAGCCGGACTGTTGATTCTTCAATAATTGTTGAAACCGCTAACCAATTTTCATCGGAAAGATGTGAAATTGTCGGATTTTTCAACGCCGGAAGAATGGCGACAACTTCATTAAGTTTATTTTTCGGAACGTTCATCATCAGTCCGACTTTTCCTTCTGCCGCCATTGTTGCGCGAAGCATCAGCACCAAATCATCAATTTTGCGCCGTTTCTTTTCGTCACGGTAAGAATCATGATTCGCAATAAATCGCGTGGTGCTTTGAAGAACTTCGGCAATAATGCGAAGTTTATTCGCTTTGAGGGAACTACCGGTTTCTGTAACTTCAACAATGGCGTCTGCCAATTTGGGCGGTTTTACTTCGGTTGCGCCCCAACTAAATTCAACTTGAGCCGTAATTCCATGTTTAGCAAGAAATTGAGTGGTCAGCCCGACGCCTTCTGTTGCGATTCGTTTTCCTTGTAAATCTTGAATTGTTTGAATTGCCGAGTTTTCCGGCACACAAAGAACCCAGCGAACAGGACGGCGTGAGACTTTTGAAAACCGAAGTTCCGCAACTTCCAGCACATCGGAATTTGTTTCAACAATCCAATCATATCCGGTCAAACCGGCATCGAGTGAACCATTGGCGACATAGCGTGCCATTTCTTGGGCGCGGATCAACAGACATTCAATTTCGTCATCATCAATAACCGGAACATAACTTCGGCTGGCAACAGAAATATTGTATCCGCTTTTTCTAAAAAGTTCAAACGTTGCTTCTTGCAAACTTCCGGCAGGAATTCCAAGTTTAAGTACACTCATTATATTCTAAATATATTCTAAATATTCTAAAAAAATTAAAGGATTTGCCTTTTTGTAACCGTCCACATAACATGAAAACTGAACTACAAATGAGCAACAGGCATGAATTATACACAGTGAACCTGTTCAATGATAGCCTTAGGCAGACAAATTCGTAATTATTGCCAAAACGTTTATAATTCCGATGGGTTAAAACCCATCGCTATTTTGGGAATGCCCCCGATTGGGGGCAATTTTAAGAACGGAGAACAGTAAATAAATCCGCATTGTGAAATTCTCCACTCTCAACTCTCAACTATCCACTAAAAATCTGGTCTTGACTGTTTTTTTGAATTTTGTGATAATCCGGTTGTTGGTTGGTGGTACTAAGTTTATTGAATTTTGCATGGAGGCGAAAATGGTGACTAAGGGAAAACGATTAGGACGTGGACTTGAAGCCTTATTGGGACGTGTTGGCGGCGAGGAACACGAATTGGATCAACCGGAAATTTCTTCTTCAGTTCCTTCAAATTCCGGTTCTGAAGTTGATGCGGATTGGATGTTGCAACAACGATTGGCATCGCAAACACCGCATTCAATTGACATAATGCTCATTGATCGGAATCCCTATCAACCACGTCTGGAATTTGATGAGGCAGAACTCGAACAACTCGCCCAAAGTTTGATTGTTCACGGTTTGCTCCAGCCGATTGTGGTGAGAAAAGTCGGAGAACGTTTTCAGATTATTGCCGGCGAACGCCGTTTCCGTGCGGCAATGCGAGCCGGTTGGAGTGAAGTTCCAGTCCATTGTCTCACAGTTGGCGACCGCGAAATGATCGAACTTGCGTTGACAGAAAATATGCAACGCAAAGATCTTAACGCCATTGAAAAGGCTATTTCGTTTGCAAATTATTTGGAGACTTACGGTGGAACTCATGAGGAATTAGCCAAACGGCTGGAACTTGACCGGTCAACGGTAACGAATCTTCTTCGGCTTCTTGATTTGCCGCAGAAGTTGCAGGATGCTGTCCGAAAAGAAAAATTGACGCAAGGTCATGTTCGGGCATTACTTCCGCTTGAAGAGCAGGAACAGATTGAAGCGGCGGAACGGATTCAGTTGGAATCGTGGAGTGTTCGGGAAACCGAACGATATGTACGTGAGTTAATTGAAAACGGACAGCCCAACGATTTCAATGATTCCAATAATTCAAAAGACGGTTGGCAAATTGTTGACCAAAACGGCAACAAACAACCGATCAACCGACCGGGCAGTCAACAAAGCGAGCAAATCATACAACTTGAACAAGATTTTCGTGAACGGCTTGGCGGTGTGCAGGTCAAATTGACGCAGTCCAATGAGAAAGGGAAAGGAAAATTGGTTATTTCATTTACTAATCACGCCGAATTTGAACAGATTTATGCTGTTATTTGCCGGAATTATCAAAACAGTAAAGCCGCAACCGCATAAGTTTTCGGGCAAAATGTGGCAAGATTATTAGGGCGGCGTGAGTTGTTGTCATTTTCTTATAGAGTTATAGAAAATCATAGATTACCGAACCCCGGACTTGAACCGGGATGCCCTTGCGGGCGGTGGATTTTGAATCCACTTTTTTTGTTCGGATAATTCATTTAATCGTCACAGTTTGACGTAAAATACCTTAAAATCGGAACTTTAACAAGCCCTAATTTTAAAGTAAAAGCGGATAAAATAAATAGATATTAACGGCATTTATTTTTCACCAACAGCACGGCGGAACTTTTTCATTT
>JAISNF010000152.1 GCA_031276415.1 Planctomycetaceae bacterium | reverse complement strand
AGTAATGAAATTGCCGCAACAACACCGTATGCCATGACCACAACGATTACTAAATCCGGTTATGCACTTACAAACGGTAACGATTTCGCCTTCATGTTCAGCGGCAAAACACCGCAGGGCAACATTAAAACAATTCCCGCAACAGAAACATTCCAATACGAACTCATTGTTTCCGCCTCAACCAAAACCGACAAAAACACCGGTAAATTGCTTGAAAGTATTTCACTCGGAAAAATTACAGTAACACTTTCCAGTGACGGCAAAACCTACACCACCGAACCAATACTATTCAGTAAATTAGCAACAATTCCAAATGTAAACTTAATGTCATTAAAAACCATCCAGTTCCAATTAAAAGTTACCAACCCGACATCAATTTCAGAATCTCAAAAAGCATCAACATTTTACACAAAAGTTGCAAAATTAACCTTGCCAAAATGGTTCGTTTGATTGTCATAAAAATTGTCCGCAGATTGTCGCAGATAATTTTTAAAATACGTCCGCAGATTACACAGATGATCGCTGATACGCACAAGATTGTCGGCGGATAATTCGTTGTTTCGATTTTTCGTAAATTTTTGTTTCGATTTTTCGTAAATTTTTTTGTAAATTACTTAATAAGGAGTTTAACATGCTAAAAAGTACTCAAATTTTCGGATTTTTTACCGGTACGATTATTCTTTTTGCCGTTTCCGTTCTGCCCGCAGCAGATCGGATTACCGTTCAGGAAGGTAAAGGAAAAAACGTTTCAGGAATAATTCTCGGCGTCAATTCAGAAAAAGTAACAATTGATGTACGAGGCGAAAAACAGGAAATTCCGGCAAATATCATCGCTTTGACCGAATATGAAGGCGAACCGTCCGGCTTGAAAACAGCACGAACCGCCTTCGACGGCAGCCGAATGCCGGAAACATTGGAAGCATTGGCAAAAATCGATCCGAAAACTCTGACTAAACCGGAAATGAAACAAGATTTCGATTACTTCACCGCCGCCGCAAAAGCAAAATCAGCACTTTCCGGCTCCGGCGATCTCGCCGATGCGGAAAAAACGTTACTTGATTTTATTAAAAATAACAAAAAAAGTTATCACTATTTTGATATTTGTGAACTTTACGGCGATTTGATGGTTCAGGCAGGAAAGTTCAACGACGCTAAAAAATCATACGCCGCATTGGCAAAAGCACCATGGTCTGAGTACAGTCTTAAAGCAACCGTTTCGCTGGGAATGGCGGAAATCACAGAAAAGAAACTCGACTCCGCACGGAAAAATTTTGAAACAGTTATCAACTCAGAAGATAAATCCGAACAAGCGGAACGTCTGAAAAGTGTTGCCCAAATCGGTTTGGCTTTGTGTCTCACGTCAGAAAAGAAATACGAAGAAGCAATTAAAATGCTTGAAGAAATTGCGAAAAATTCAGGCGGCGAAGATTCGGTTTTTCAATCATTGGTCTATAATTCGCTCGGCTCAACTTACGAACAAGCCGGTAAACCCCGTGACGCCATTTTAGCGTACATGCACACCGATATTTTGTTTTCCTCAGCACGAAGCGAACATATTAAGGCTCTTCAAGAACTTTCCAAATTGTGGAAACAAGTTAAACGTAACGAACGCGCCGAAGAAACCGATAAACGTCTGAAATCAATTTACAATATCGGTAAATAATATATGGGAACTTCTAAAAACGACAAATATATTTTTATTAACCACAGAGGACACAGAGAACACAGAGGAAATTTTTAATTGGAATCAAAACATTATTTAATATTTGACTTTTGATCTAAAATAATTTTATAAAATTAAACTTTTCTTCTCTGTGAACTCTGTGTTCTCTGTGGTTAAATAAAAAATAGTTAGTTATTAGAAGTTGCCATCGGTAAATAATTTTAGTAAATTGTTTCGGTAAATAATAACCGTTCACAATATTTCGTTTTGTAAACAGAAATTCGGATTTGTTTCACAAATTTTTGCAACATTTTTTTGTAATATTTTTTGTAATATTTTTTACAAAAATTTATAGAGTTACAGATTTAATAATCAGAAATTTAATATCAGGAAAATATTATGAATAACGATATTCAAAGGATTAGCGGCTTGGTTGCGGAACACGCGGATAAAATTCAGCGGCTCAAAACGGAAGTTGCCCGAACAATTGTTGGTCAGGAAGCGATGATCAACGGTTTATTTATCGGGCTTTTAACACATGGTCATATTCTTCTCGAAGGAGTTCCGGGACTTGCTAAAACAACAGCGATCAAATCACTTGCCGAAGCGATTTCGACGAAGTTTCAACGTATCCAATTTACGCCGGATTTGTTGCCGGCGGATCTGGTTGGAACAATGATTTATCTTCCCGGTGAAGGAACTTTCAAAACCCGAAAAGGACCTATTTTTGCTAATTTTGTTCTTGCGGACGAGATCAACCGTGCGCCTTCGAAAGTTCAATCGGCGTTGCTTGAGGCGATGCAGGAACGGCAGGTTACAATCGGTGATGAAACATATCCGTTAGCCGGACTTTTTCTCGTTATGGCAACACAAAATCCTATTGAACAAGAAGGAACTTATCCGTTACCCGAAGCTCAGATTGACCGGTTTATGCTCAAATTAAAAGTTTCGTATCCGGCACGCGATGATGAACGAAAAATTCTTGACCGCGCCCTCTTAAATGAACAACCCCAAAGTAATCCTGTTGTTTCCGCCGATGATATTTTCAAAATGCAACAAATTACGGAACAAATTTATATCGACGACAGTATTAAAGATTATATTCTTTCGATTATTCGGGCAACGCGTTTTCCCGAAACAATGGGATTGAAATTATTGGAACCAATGATTGAATTTGGGGCTTCGCCGCGCGCTACAATTTTTTTGGGAAAAGGTGCCAAAGCCTCCGCTTTTCTTGCCGGACGAGGATATGTTACACCACAAGATGTTAAAGATATTGCGTTCAACGTGTTGCGTCATCGGATCATTCTGACTTATGAAGCCGAAGCGGAAGAAAAAACCAGTGAAGATATTATCGCTCAAATTCTTGATACAGTTCCGGTTCCGTAATTATTTGCACGTTAAACAGTAACCGCCCGTTTTCTTAACCACAGAATAAAAAAATTGTCCGCAGATAAACGCTGATAATCGTAATAATCGCAGATGATTACAGATTGTTTTTGAAAATACGAAACAAAAAAAATAAACAATGATGATTGATGATGAGAGCCAAAACAATCATTCGGTTTTCAACAGTTTTAACAATTGGTCTTCTTATTGTTTCAGCAATTAGTTTAACTGTTGGTCTGATCAGTTTGTTGTTATTTCAATTCAACGGAGCAAAACAAAATTCTTTTGTTGCTGTTATTCGGATTCCGACAAAAAAAAGTGTAACCGAATCCAAACCGTATATTCCGATCAAAGGCGAACTTATTTCCGGTACGGGAATACCGTCTTCTATTTCCGGTACATGGTCGAATTTTCGCGGCGACCGGTTTGACGCTATTTATGCGGAACCGGTTAAGTTGACAAAAGATATTGCTAACAATAAACCGGTTCAACTCTGGGGTATTCCGTTGGGTGAAGGTTTTGCCGGAGCAGCAGTTCGGAATGGACGGGTTTATCTGCTTGATTATGATATGGAACATTTTCGTGACGCATTGCGTTGTCTTTCGTTGGACGATGGAAAAGAAATCTGGCGGTTTTCTTATCCGGTGCGTATCAAAAAAAATCACGGAATGTCGCGTACGGTTCCGGCTGTTACGGATAAATATTGTGTTTCATTGGGACCGAAATGTCATGTTCTTTGCGTGGACGCAATAACCGGAACAGAAAAATGGTTCCTTGATTTACAACACGATTACGGAACAACCGAACCGGAATGGTACGCCGGACAATGTCCCTTGATTGTCTCCGGTTCCAATAATTC
>JAISNF010000140.1 GCA_031276415.1 Planctomycetaceae bacterium | reverse complement strand
TTACTACAATGGAATCCCTACGACCAAACAAAATCAACACCGTTTTTCGATCCGCAATGGATGTTCGGAATTGATAATGGTTTCGATATCGTAATCGGAAATCCGCCGTATGTGAACGTAAAAAATGGAATTAATTTAACTGATAAAAAACAATACATAAAAAATTATAAGACTGCAATAGGACAATTCGATCTATTTACACTTTTTATTGAGAGAGCAATAAAATTAGGTAAACTTGTATCGTTTATTGTTCCCAAACCATTGATTAACAATGAAAATTATAAGGTTATTCGTTCTATCCTTTTAGAATCTGGATTAAAAAATATCGTAGTCGGCTCTGGAATATTTGAAAACGCCGGCGTGGAAAGTTGTATTTTTTTAATTTCCCAAAATGCCGCAGTCAATACGAGTTTTACTGTTTCCGAAATTATCGACAACAAAATTATAGAACGTCATAAAGTTAATATAGATTTTTGTAAAAAAAGTCCATTCAATATGATTTGTACTGAAATGTCAAATAAGATACAACATATCTTTGAAAAAATGAATCAAGACGCTATTCTTATTCACGACCTTTTAGATATTACACGCGGTATAGAAGCAGGAAAATCAGATGATTCTATAATATGTACAAAAAATAATTATAAATTATTACGCGGCGAAGATATTACGAAATATACTTGTTCGTTTGCAAATTTATTTTGTGCGTATGACAGTAATAATACTACAAAATTTAAACCGTTACATATTTATTTTTCCGATAAAATATTTATTAGAAGAGTCGCCAACGAAGTTATTGCAACATTTGATGAAAATAAATATTTGACGCTCAATTCAGTTTATTGTTGCTTGCCGAAAAATAATTTACTTGATTTAAAATATTTAACGGGAATATTAAATTCACAATTAATTAACTTCTGGTTCAAAAATTTATTTGTTTTGACCGATAAGTTATTCCCATATTTAAGAAAATCACAATTAGAATATATCCCCGTCAAAAATATCGTATTTGCACGACAAAAACCAATAATTGATCTGGTAAATCAAATACTTTCAGCCAAAACCCAAAATCCTAATGCCGATACGACAAAATTAGAAACGGAAATAGATGCGATAGTATTTCATCTTTATGGATTAACGGAATCGGAAATGATGTCTGTATTATTATCTATACCGACGGTGAATGAAACAGAACGCCGCCGTATTCAAGCGTTTTACAAAGATTATGAACATAAAAAAATTATTGGATAACCATCAATACCATAATGATACTTTATAAAATACAATAATTTTGTTATTTTTTGGGAAATTCTAAAGAAAAAAATTGAGAAAATTTGTATCCCACCGTAATCCGGTTAGAAAAATTTTTCCATGTATTGACTTGCCAATTTATTTGGGGTAATTTTTCTAATGAGGCAAAGAGTTTTTTGAGTATTATTGGAATTTTTTCAAAAATAGAAGATAATAAATGGTATAAAACTAATGATACTTAATTGTTAAATTAAATGGTCAAAAAAATTCTCTGATAAAGTGTTCCGTTAAAACAATGTTTTATTATTAGTTTTCATAAATATCGTTTTTTATCTTTACTCTCTGACAGATATGATTAAAAAAATAACAATCAAAAATTTCAAAGCGATTCAATCGGCAACAATTAAATTGACTGATTTATCCGTGTTCATCGGCAATAACGGCAGTGGTAAAAGTAGCGTTATTGAAGCATTACAAACCCTTCAAGAAATATTGTTACGTGGTGTTTCTGCAGCATTTCAAGATCGCTGGTATGGTTTCGAATATATCTACAATACTTCAAATACCAAAATAACCGGAAAAAAACTCTTTGAAAATGATATAGAAATTATCCTTCAAGGTAAACTTGGTAAAAATAGTTTTATTTACAAAGTAGGATTTAATACCATACCAAACGGCGATCTTTATGTCGTTACTAATGAATCATTAAAAAATGGTAATAAAACTGTTTTTGAAAAGAAAATTACAAATATGCAACGAAATAATGGGGTAATAATTTCAACATTGTCGGATAATCAATTTCACACGTCGTTACAATTATCAGAGACCAAAGAATCGTTTGGAATTGACTTTCGCAATTACATTTTGTCTTGGCAATTCCTAACGCTTGAACCAGAGCGAATGTATTTTCCGACACAACGTAATTACAGTACTCAAATGGTAAGAATGAAAAAGTCGGGAGAAAACCTCGCTGATTTTTTCCGCCGTTTACTAGACAGATTAGAATTGTCGGATCTGATTTTTGATAAACTTCATTATGTATTACCCGACTTGGATTATGTTGGTGGTGAAGAAGTTGATGTTCAGAAACTAATTTACCTTTTTTTTAAGGAAAAAAAGAATGAGCGTCGTATTCCAAGTTGGCTTTTTTCGTCTGGGACATTGCGGATATTAGCGATGTTATCAATCCTTAATTGTGAAACGCCACCGCCGATTGTTTTTATTGAAGAAGTTGAAAACGGTTTAGATCCGCGTACTCTTAATTTACTTGTTGAAGAAATACGAGGAATGTTGCCCAAACATCAATTTATTGTAACAACGCATTCGCCTTATTTCCTTGATCTTGTTGATTTACAACATGTTGTTGTTGCGGAGCGTAATGATTGCAAGACGGAATTTTATCGTCCTGATGATGACGAAAAATTGAAAATGTGGAAAGAAAAATTCTCGGTAGGTGACCTCTACACAATGAATCAATTAACAAAGAAATGAAACTGGGCTTAATTCTTGAATGTCCCCCAAACGGCACTGACCATCAAGTGTATGATTATATTGTACGTAAATTGTGTCCTTCAATTGAAATTTTTGTTCTACCAACAGGAACTTCAAATAAACCGCAAATGATTGAAAATTGCGGAAAGATTGCAAGTTCATTATTGGAACTAGAATCTTGTGATGTTGTAGCAATTATTTGGGACTTGATGCCACCTTGGGAAAAACAAGGAGAAAAAGCTTGCCGACACGAAGATATTGATAAAATACAAACGAATCTGAAAAATGCCAATGTTGATTTATCCAAAATTAAATTGATTTGCATTGAACCGGAATTAGAGGGTTGGATTATTACTGAAGGTTCGGCACTCACCAAATACAAAAAAACCATTTGCGGTACACATCCAATTAAAAAATTTAATAAGAAAAAAGATCTATCAACATTTAAAGATAGTAAAAAGATTTTATCCAAATATCTCGGAAGAAAGTACAACGATACGGTTGATGCTATCAAAATTGTGAAGCATATCGACGACTTTGGAAAAATCGCCCGTAAACATAAATCCTTTGCTAGATTGAAAAATTTTATTGAGCAGTTTAACAACCTTTGCGTAAACGATTAAATAACTGACGCATTCTACAAACCAGACTTTTACAAAGTTGTGTTTCGCATTGTAAATAACGAGGATTTGCAACATTGAAATCATTCGATTTTGTTTTGTTATGTTATCGTATCATATATTGTGCGTTATTGTATCGCTTTTTAATATTTTATATTGTAATGTTTATTATTTAATATTGTACCATGAACGAAGCACATTTTGAGTCGTCGGAATTTTCTGAACAAGATTTACCGTTATCAGAGAATAACCGTGCAGAAAATGATAGGAATGAAAATACTGATTCCAATCCGGTTGATTTGTCGAGTAACAATTTAATTCTTCGGCAAGATTCGGAAGAATCGGAAAAAAGAGTTCCTTCAAGTTATTTGCCTGAAACGCCAATATCAGAAACACCAATATCGGAGTTGCCAATATCGGAACAACCTAAATCGGAATCGGATGAAAACGTTACAGTTTTGACTCCTGAAATTTTTGCTTCGGGAATTATTCCGACAGGAACGATGTTGGGACATTTCATGATCAATAGTTTTATTGGCGGCGGCGGAATGGGCAGAGTTTATCTTGCAACAGATACGGCACTGGATCGGAAAGTTGCGGTTAAGGTTCTTCCGCGTCAACGCGCCAATGATTTGGGAACAGTGGCTCGTTTTATGAACGAAGCAAAATCAGCGGCGCGGCTCAATCATGAACATATTGCACAAGTTTATTTTGCGGGAGAACAATCGGGAATTCCTTATATTGCTTTTGAATATGTTGAAGGAACCAATGTTCGTTCTATGGTTGAAGAGTACGATGCATTTCCGTTACCGCAGGCACTTAATTATTTGATACAAATTTCTCATGCTTTATCTCATGCGGCGGATCATGGAGTGGTGCATCGCGATGTGAAGCCGTCGAATATTTTGATTACGCGTGAAGGCAGAGCAAAGTTGATTGATATGGGGCTTGCACGTTTGCTTGATCCGTCGGAATCAAAAGAAGACCTGACCGCCAGCGGTGTAACACTTGGAACCTTTGATTATATTTCACCGGAACAAGCACGCGATCCGCGCAATGCGGATATTCGTAGCGATATTTATTCGCTCGGTTGTACCTTCTTTTTCATGCTTTCAGGACGTCCGCCATTTCCCGAAGGAACGGTGCTGCAAAAATTGTTACAACATCAGGGAGATGAACCGCCGGATATTCGCGTCTTTCAACCGAATATTCCTGCGGAAGTTGCTTTATTGATTCAAAAAATGATGGCGAAGGATCCGCGTCAACGGTTTCAGACGCCAGCCGCACTTATTGAATCATTGGTTAATGTTGCGAAAATGCTTGGTCTTCAGCCGACCGGACCGGGTAAACTTATTTGGGTGATGACGCCGCCGTCACGAACTTCGCTCCTTCTAAAACATGTTCCTTGGCTTGCGGCGGTAACATGTCTTATTGTTGCGGTAATTCTGTTGAGTCTCTATTCGTCTGAACGACTTGGAAAACTTGAAGTGCCGAATATTCCCGAAGTAACCACAGAAACAATTAATGTACAACATCCCGCTTCACCGGAAACCGGAAACACTGCTTCAATATTGTTACCCAAAATTCCGCCGGTAAAAGAAACACAAACCCTTCGCGAAAACCGTTTCCCATTTAACGCAACATTTTATTCTCCTGCGGTGCATCATTCCGCCAATCTCTTGTTTTCCGCAACAATAAATTTAGACTCTTTCAGCGGCGGACTTCGTCCGGCGTTTCTGCCTATTAACGGACAAATAACCGGTTCAAATGAGGAAACAAAAATTCCCGGCGGAATATTAAATGTTCTGGAAATACGGAAGTCTTTCAATACGGCGGAAAAACCGATATTATCGTTCACAGAATCGGAATCGCCGCTTCCGAAACAACGTTGTGTTGATCCGAGCGGTGAAACGCCCGGCTCTTATCCGTCGTTGGGAGTTGCCTTAGCAGACGCTGAAAAACAAACGGTTATTGAGTTAAAATGGAACAATTATATGAAAGTTGATCCGTTGATATTTGCCGGACAACAATTAAAAATTGTTGCAGCAAAAGGTTATCATCCGATTTTGTTTTTTGAATCTTCGGAATCGCCATACGTTTCACAAAATCCGCGAAGCATGTTTACGGTTGGTTCCAGCGAACTGGAATTTTCCGATCTTGCTATTGAAATGCGTATTCGTCAAGGAGTTTTAGCACAAGATTGGTCTTTGTTTGAATTGATTGGCGGCAACAAACTGACTTTTTTGCGTTGTTGTTTAACGATACGAAATAAGGCGATATCGGACAATTCCGCTTATCATGACGATGTTGCTTTTTTTCGAAACGGTATAAGTCAGGGCGGAATTAACCCGATTGTGTTTGATTTGATGGTTGAAACGCCGTTTTCATTTTCCGATTTTCCGTCAGGTGTAACAAATACAGGAAATTCCGAAACGACAACAACAGCAACTACAGCAGCAACTTCCAATTCCGCAGAACGTTTGAATATGACGATAACAGACTCTTTTTTGCGCGGTGAGGCAACTTTGTTACAATGCGATGTTCCGCAATCTATTGATTGTCGTGTTAAAAATTCGCTGGTTGCTTTGGCAAAATCATTTGTTCAGACGGAAGATACCAAACGAACAACGCCGCAGGATTCCGCTGTCCGCATCCGCTTGGAACGTTCTACATTTTTCGGCAGTTTTCCGTTTGTCCGGCAAATTCGTAACTCTTTTACAACGGAACCGATGAAATTGGAAATTGGATCATGGAATTCGATTTTTTTCTTGAATCATCTTCCGTTGGCGATATTTCGCGGGGCACCTTCGAGCCAAAGTGCGTTTGATTATTTTAAATGGACGGGGGAATCGAATTATTTCCAAAATGTTACATTAGGTTGGAAGTTCACGCCGGCTCTTTCCGCTTCGGGCGGCGGAACAACCTACGATATGCCGATTGCGGAATGGAAAGAAAAAATGAATCCTGTTGCAGAAAACAACGCTCAATTGATGACCAAAATAGATGTACTGAAATTTGACGAGATTCGAAAACCGATACATCAATTGTTGCCGGAAGACTTGAAATTTCGTTCCGATTCACGTATTACCGATACGGAAAAAGAATCCGCCGGATTTCCTGCCGATACACTCAATTGGTTGCCGTCAAGTTGGACAAACAACGCCAATTAAGAATAAATGTTTCAATATTTTTTTTTTTTTGAAAATCAATTCTATCGAATGTAAAAATGTAACAGTTCATTTTATTTTTGCCACAAAAAAACAAGTCCGCAGATTTCGCTGATTATCTCCGATAATTTTGAAACAATTCCATAGATTACATTGATACTTGGCTGGTAGTTGCAAAATACTAGGGGAATTGTCAATTCGTGGATGGACGGTAGAATAAGATGTTTTCTAAATGTTCAATGTTTTCAATCAAGCATGACGCTAAACGCCGCTCAATCCAACGCCGTAGAAACATTAAAGGGACCTTTACTCGTTCTTGCCGGAGCGGGTACCGGAAAAACGCGCGTTGTAACCTATCGAATCGCCCGCCTTATTCGCAATGGAATCCGCCCCAACCGGATTCTTGCCGTAACATTTACCAATAAAGCGGCAAAGGAAATGCAAACTCGTATTGCCGATCTCTTGCCAAATCACAATCGGAAAGATGGTAAACCCGAAACTTCAACATTTCATTCGCTTTGTGTACGAATTTTACGTCGGCATATCACCAAACTTGGATATCCGCAACAGTTTGCAATTTATGATCGCGGCGATCAGGAATCAGTTGCCCGTCAGGTTCTCAGAGAAATTAAAGTGTCCGATGCGGCGTTGCGACCTGGTGAAATGCTTGCGAAAATCAGTTATTGGAAAAGTTTGGGGCTTAATCCCAAAAAAGCCGGTAAAAAAATTGACAGTGCCAAAGATTATCTGGCATTGCTGGCTTATGAACGTTACCAAAATGCATTGCGGACAGTTGGAGCGGTTGATTTCGATGATCTTCTTCTTGTTACGGAAGAACTCTTTCAAACATTGCCCGAAATACTCGACGAAGAATCAAGACGGTTTGATCATCTTTTAGTGGACGAATATCAAGATACAAATATGAGTCAATATCGTATCATTAAAGGACTGGCGTTGCCGCATCGGAATCTTTGTGTGGTTGGCGACGACGATCAGGCAATTTACGGTTGGCGCGGTGCGGATGTGAAACATATTTTGAGTTTTCAACGTGATTGGCCCGACGCTAAAATCATAAGGCTTGAAGAAAATTATCGTTCGACAAAACAAATTCTCGATTGGGCAAACCGGCTTATCGTTTTTAATCAACATCGTCACGGCAAAAAACTTATCTCGCCTATTTCGGGTGAACCGCCGAAAATTATTCAATGTAAAGACGGCGAAACCGAAGCCAAAATTGTTGTCTCAAAAATCAAAGAACGTCTTACGGTTGCCAAACGTCAACCGCGTGATATTACTATTTTGTTTCGAACCAATGATCAACCGCGTGCGTTTGAAATGGAATTGCGAAACGCAAAAATTCCGTATGTCCTGATTGGCGGTCAGTCCTTTTTTGACCGGAAAGAAGTTCGGGACATTTTATCGTACTTAAAATTGGTTAATTATCCCAAAGACGATATTTCATTATTACGAATTTTGAACACGCCGCCGCGAGGTATTGGTACCACAACAATTCAGAAATTGACGGCGACCGCTGCGTTACAAAAAAAGCCGCTCTGGGATTTGTTGGGAACAGAAATTGAAACAACAACGGAATTGCAACGTAAAACCGCCGAAGCCCTTCATTCGTTCCGTGTGTTGATCGAAGAGCAACAAAAAAATCTTCAACGTGATTTTACGGTACAAAATTTAATGAATTTTCTCGCGGTGATTGATTACGAGCGTGAAATTAACCGTCAATATCAAGACCCCAATGAACGTTTGGAACGTTGGGATTCTGTCGGTGAAATTTTCAATGCCGCAACAGAATATATTAACGATACGGAAAAGCCGGAGTTACGGGAATTTTTGGACAATACTTCGCTTGCGGGTTCTGATTTTGGCAGTGAAAAAAAGAAAGGGCTTAATCAAAATGTGGTGGCGTTGATGACGTTACACGCCGCCAAAGGGCTTGAATTTTCCGAAGTATTTATGGTTGGCATGGAGGAGGGAATTTTGCCGCATCATCGAAGTGTTCGTGAGGACATGTTTGCGGTTGATGAGGAGCGGCGGCTTTGTTATGTTGGTCTTACTCGTGCCAAACAACGTTTGACGTTGACGCTGGCTTTGCAACGAATGAAATGGGGCAAAATACGTCCAACAATTCCAAGCCGTTTTCTTTATGAGATTACCGGACAAACAGAAAATCCAAATTATGCCAGAGCCATTGCCGGCGAACCACCGCAACGAAAAAAATAATTTTGAGAACAAATAATTAGTAACCGTTCACGGCTGAATTTATAACTATTCCGTAGAATTGCCTCAATGGTTTCGTGTTTATCTTCGATAACCTCATTTCAACCTAATTTTTCCTAACAAAACAACCTCAGTAGCCAAATGAAGATAACACACAACAACCTCATTACCTCAT
>JAISNF010000131.1 GCA_031276415.1 Planctomycetaceae bacterium | reverse complement strand
AACACCATGTCTGATTTTATTTCCGAAACAAATGATTTACAAGATCAATTATCGAATCAGATATTGACGTTTGATTCGCTCAATCGTAACGGCAGGAAAATTATTGTGTTCCTTAGTGCTGCTGTTTTGGCTACGGTGCTTTTAGTTGTGTGCTTTCATTTTTTTAAGCGTTATTCAATTTTGATTGCTTTGTTTTTGGTTTTTTGGGTTCTTTCATTTAGCATGGTGTCTCATTGGAGGCGAATGGTTAAACAAGTCATTCTTGATTTTGATACTATTATCATCAAAGGTTACGGTTGGTTGAAACAATTAAAATATGAATCTGTTGCAAAAATTTATCATCAATGTATTTTCGTTCCAAGTAAACCGCCTTATCCGAATGGTTTGTTAATATTGCTTGATTGGAAGGGCAAGGTGATTGGGCGTATTTCAACGAAAATGGAAAAGTATGATTTTCTTGAAACGGAATTATTGCGGCGTATTAAAAATGCAACAGGAAAACAAGTTTATAGCCGTGAAGAGGAATTGTTCGAAATACGTCGTAACAGAAAACGCCGGCAACATATTTTTCTACGTTCATTTGGTATTGCCCTTTTAGGGGTTTGTTGTACTCTCTTGACAAATTGGATAAACTGGAAAGACTCACATCAGCCTATAAAACACACTATTGTTTCTACTGAAGCAACAATTACACGTCTTACTCCTATTCAAAGTGACGCTTCTATTATTGATCGTTACACTTCTACTATTGATAATCGTACTCCTGTTGTTAAAGAACAATTTTACGTTTTGAAATACGTTTTTACGGCGGATGAAAAAGAATATACTCGTACAAAATTGCTTGACGAACTTGAATGGGCAAACCTGAAAGACAAGAAAACTGTAACCGTTCAACATCTTTTGGATAATCCAAACGAAAATTGGCTGAAACAAGAATGGAACCCCAATACGACAGATTCTTTTAGACACAGACTACAATTGGGGCTTACTTTATTAACAACATTATTGTGGACGGTTTTTTTCGTTTTTTTTGGAGTTTTGGGTTATGATCTTGTAACTTATAATGGTATCACTTATTTTTTGAAATCGGGGCAGATTCTTGAAGATCGTCTTGACGAATCGGCTTCACTTTCTAATAAATGTTCCGATAAACAATAATTGTGTTTTCTGTAATTATTCAGTAGTTTTATTTTTAATCCGTTTGCGTCATTATCAACATTTTGTTATTATCAACATTTATTAACTTTTATGAATTTACAGCAAATCGACGGTCTTTGCGATGAATTTGAAACCGCATTGCGGAATGGGGAACCTGTACAAATTGAGGATTTTCTGAATCGGGTTGACGCCGAACATCAAACGAAATTGTTACTGGAACTGCTTGAAATTGAAATCGAACTGTCTGCAGAAAAATGTGACAGTAACAGTTTTTTATTGAAACTTCAGGATTCCTTCAATAAACGTTTCCCCGAACAATCCGAACTTGTTAATACAATTATTCGCCGTATCGCTCGGCTTCGGCAAATTGGCGATTACGAAATTCTCGAAGAACTCGGTCACGGCGGAATGGGAATTGTTTACAAAGCACGTCAAAAACTTTTGAATCAAACGGTTGCGATTAAAGTTTTATCGCAAACTCTTCTCAATGATCCTCAGGCGGTTGGGCGTTTCCGGCGTGAAATGCAACTCATCGGCGGGCTAAATCACCCCAATATCGTGCGTGCTCTCAACGCCGGCGAAAATGACGGCACGCATTATCTTGTTATGGAATTTGTTGACGGCGTAACACTCCAACGACTCGGAGATAATTTGCGGAAAGAGAATGAATACGGAAACGAATATGGCAATGAATATAGCAATGAATATGGAAACGAAAACAACAACGAAAGTAATAATAAAAGTAACAACAAAAGCAACAACAAAAATGAAACTAAAAATAAAAGCAAAAACAGAAACAATAATTCTCCCATTGATGAAACATCAACTCCCGTTTATCCGATTCAAAAACCTTCAAGCAATTTTTCATCTAAAATTTATTCTGTTACGTCAACTGTTCCGCCGCCAATCGCAAAGCCGATATTTCCTGTTGGTGCGGCGTGTGAAGCGATTCGGCAGGCGGCTCTCGGTTTGCAACACGCTCACGAATTTAATCTTGTTCACCGCGATATTAAACCGGCAAATCTGATGATTGACCGGAATGGAACTGTTAAAATTCTTGATTTGGGACTGGGCAAGTTTTTAGCGGAACAACGCTCTGCCGATTACAACACGTCCTTGACCATTGCCGGAACAACAATTGGAACGATTGATTATATTTCGCCGGAACAATGTGAAAATGCGGGCGATGTGGATATTCGTGCGGATTTGTACAGTCTTGGTTGTACGCTTTATTTTCTTTTGACCGGAAAGCCGCCTTATACGGGTTCTCGTTACGATACGACGCGGAAAAAACTCATGGCTCATATCATCGGTGAAGTTCCGGCTCTTCGTAAAATTGTTTCAGATATTCCCGAAGGACTTGAAGCGGTGTTACAAAAAGTCCTTGCCAAAGAACCGGAAGAACGTTTTCAAACGCCCATTGAATTTGCCGAAGCGTTACAACCTTTTGCATCGTTTGATGTGTTACTGAATTTGATTGACGGCGAATTACCCGGCGGTGTTCACCATTCGTCCGGCTCAACCGGCAAAATTCCCGGAACTTTGGACACGCTTCAAAATAAAAATGTTGCAAAAAATTCCGATAATTACCGGCGCATTTGTTACGCAATTTTGGTCATTGTTTTCTGTTTAATTTTTGCTGTTGCTATTGGGAACGGCTCGTTTTGGCAATCTATTTTTTCAATATTATCTCCTTCGGTTCCTCCGCCGGTTCAACAACCAAATTCCGTTTCCGTTGCACAAAATACGGCACAGTTACAAGAACAACAAAATTTAATTCAGAACGATTTAGCGCAACTTCCGGGTTTGAACGGTTCATGGTGGTTTGAGGAAATGCCTTGGTATTTACCGTTTGTCCGTGAATTATTGCTCAAAAAAATCGGGCAAACGGATGATCTTAAAAAAATACTTGGCGATGATTTGGAAAAATATTATGATCCCAATATTCCGGCAGTACACGACTGGCTTTGGAATTTCGTTCAGCAATTTCACAACGATCTGACTCCGCCCGAATTGGAACTCGTTAAAAAACTCAAAGAATTTCACCATTCCAATACGGAAATCAATTCAAAACAAATTTATCAAGAATTATTGGACACTTTTTTGGCAAAAACAAATTTATCGGACAAAAATTTATCCGACAAAGATTTATCAAACAAAAATTTATCGGACAAAGATTTGTTGGATGCGAAACCGGCAGAATATCCGAAAAAACAATTGCGGAGCGGAGCGGAGTTACACACGCGGGCATTGCTGGAACACAAACTTGCCGATCTTTATCACGATCAGAAACGCGCCGTTATGGCGGCAAAATGTTACAGCGACGCTCTGGAACAATATCATGAAGAATTTAGTAACGGATTAGTAACTTCGCGGCGTTTGGAATTTTTATGCTTGTCCGATTCCGCACGTTTGGAATATTTAGTAACAGGTAATTACGCCAAAGCAATTCAAAAATTTGAAACAATTTTGCCGCAACGTAAAACCGGTGAACGTATTAGTTCTTTGTTCCTTGCGGAATTTCGTACAGCGCACGGAACGCTTTGTACCGAAGCCGGTTTATATGATGACACATTATTTGTTCGCGGGCGTGAGGCGTTGCTCCGTGACAAAGAACGCAATCGAATGCATCCGTTGGCGGCTTATCTGGCGGAACAATACGCATGGAGTTTGCTGGATCAATGGAAAGTTATTGAAGCGGAAAAACAATTCGGCGAGGCTCTTCTTATTCGTGCGGCAAATTATCGTGAATCAAAAAATCCGCAGGCGTACATTTATTTCCTGCACGATCAACACGGGCGTTCTATGACTCTTCGCTATCTCGGCAATACGGAACGTGCCGTTGAAGAATATCGTACAACATTGGCGTTAATTGACGAAGAACTTCAAAAGACGCAGGAAATATTGAAACATCTTCATTCTGATCCGGTGTTATCGGGAGTACGGAATTTAGAAAGAAAACTTCGCGAGCGGGCGGCGAATACGCGTGAACGTTTGGCGGATTGTACGTTATATGGCGGAGCGGCTTCGGGAGTTGGGCAGAGCAGGCTCAACGAAATGATACAACTCTACAAAGAATCCGCACAATTTTATGATTGGACGGCAGAAACCAGAGCAATGCAGTACAAACAGGCGATTGTTCTTTTGCTTCAGGAAAAAACAGAAGAAGCCGAACAATTACTCGCCGAACTTACCGTACAACGACAAAACCAACCTGTTACATCATTTCGCAACGAGTTAATCCGTCAGGTTGCGGAGGCGTTGCTGGCTTATCGGAAAAATTCACAAACACCGACCGAACGTAAACGTCTTCTCCGGCAATTTTTGCAACAGTTTATAATTCCGGGCAATCCGGCAAATGCAAACGCAACACGTCGTGAGACGTTGGAATTGCGGTTATTTTGTGCGGAATTGCTTGTCAATAATGCGTTGGAGGAATCTGATTTTCAGGCATTGCAACGTGATTTGCCTTTATTGTTACAGCCGTTAGGATTTTTCATGGAACGTCCCGCTGCACGTCCGTTTATTCGGCGAATCAGTGATTTGATTGTCCGTTCAGGAGCGTTGTTGTACGAAAATGCAACAGATCCGGCAGTAAAACAAATACAAATTGTTACGATTGTTCGGTTGCTTGAAGGAATGAGATTACGGACGGAATCAACCGATCCTTCCATGCAATCTGTTTCGGAAACGGCGCCGAGTCTTGTGGTTTTTTTTCTGACGGAAGAGCCGAAAGACGGGTTGGTTATTTTTTATCCGCAAGATGATCGTCACGGCAAATTGTTTCGATTATCGTTGACGCGAAAACAAGTTAAAAGCGGGAAAAAAACAAACGAAGCATGGCATTTGGACAAAGAACTTCTCCAATTAGTCCATGAAGAACGCAATGCCGGACGAATGGTGAATATTTCGTGGAATGACGAAGCGTCGTGGGCGAGAACGGAAGATGCTCTTACTGAAGCCGATTGGCTTTTCGGCGATGAATTGGATATTGGCAACAAAAAATAACCGTCCTACAACCAACCGGACAATTCTGATTAAAAACAAAAAACAACGGCGAAACTATTGTATATTGCAACAATCTTGACTATAATTTTATAGAAAAATTAAATGAATGTGCAATTATTTTAGTTGTTTTATAATTTTTATTTTGAAATAAATTTTATGACGTACCCTGTTTCTTATGCTGAATGGGATTCAAGATTTTTTGGATTTCCGATTGGAAATATTGATATTCCAAGCGGATACTCTCATGAATTACTTGAACAATCGTTGCAAACTGCTCGTGAACGATTTCGGTTAATTTGTATTACTCTTCACGAAAACGGACCTGAAGAACTTTTGATTCATAATGTTCTTTGTCCTTGTTATGACAGGAAAATTGTGTTTAAAAAGTTGATTGGCGACAATATTCCTCCGATTGATTCCCATGTTCGGTCTTATACATCTTCTTTTTGTTCACCGATGTTGGAGCGTTTAGCGATTCAATCGGGAATGAGGACGCGGTTCAAAAATGATCCTGAACTTTCGGCTCATTACGAACAACTTTTTCTGACGTGGATTAATTATGCGGTTACCAAAGAATTAGCGGACAGTATTTGGACTTGGTATGAAGCGGGGCAACACATTGGTTTAGCGACGATTCGGTGTGCCAAGCGTATTCATCCTGAGACCGGAGAAATAGAACGTGAGGGGCGTATCGGGTTATTTTCTGTTGATTCAAAACATCGCCATCGCGGGATTGGGGCGGGACTTTTCAGTGCTTGTGATTTTTGGTGTAGTTCTCTTAGTATTCCGTCCAGTTCAATTGTTACTCAACGGGATAATACCGCAATGATTGCTCTGTGCCAAAAAACCGGTTTTGAAATCAAACGTGAAGAATCGGTGTATCATTATTGGTCACCAGGTTGGGTTTATGATGTTCACCGCGGCTGGCTTTGCCATAAAGGTAAAAGTATTTAATGAAACACATTGCGCTTTTTAATTACACTTTTAATTATATTTTTAATTGTTACATTGTTTAAACGTACTCTTAAGAAATAATAACGGAGATAATATCATGGCATACAAATTGATTTTTATCTTAGGAATATCGTTACTTTGTTTCGATTCCAATTAAAAATTTCCAATACAGTAATTGAACAGAGGACAATTTTTAGAAAGTGCCAATTTTTATTTGCAAACTAATATGGAATTACATACAGATGATGAAGTGATTGCGATGCTTCGTTGTATTGGTTGTAGTGTTGCTGAATTCCGTGAAGTAGGACAAGTAGCCCTTAATCATCTCTCTGACGAACAGCAACAATTTGTCTATTCGCTCTTTAATTCAGAGGATAACCAATTAAGGCATAATGCAATTTATGCGGTTTATCGTCAAGAAACATGGATAGTACCTTATGAGATTTTTGAAAAACTCAAAAATATTTATTTGAATGATCCGAATGTTCATATTCGTAAACAATCTATTATGACTCTTTTTCGGACGGAAACGAAAACAATATCAACCGGCGCAACCTTTCGGCGAAAGGTTGCCTACCTAATGATTACAAATTCAAAAGGTAGCCAATGTTTCGCCGAAGGGCTTTCACCCACCATTGGTCGGCGTACTCGCCGACAGGGAACCCTGTTTTCGGACGGAAACGGAAAACAAGATCAACCGGCGCAACGTTTCTCCGAAACGTTGCCTACCTAATGATTACAAACTCAAAAGGTAGCCAATGTTTCGCCGAAAACATTGGTCGGTGTACTCGCCGACAGGGGAACCTGTTGTCGTTCCCGATCAACCGTTGCGACCCTTCGGCGAAGGGATCGCCTACCTTTTAATTTTAAATTCAAAAGGTAGTCAATGTTTCGCCGTAAACATTGGTCGGCGTACTCGCCGACAGGGAACCTGTGGTAATTCACGATCAACCGTTACAACCCTTCGGCGAAAGGTTTGCCTACCAACAATAATTCCGCTTGCGAAACTATTCACTATCAACTATCAACTTTTCTCCCTGTGTCCTCTGTGGTTAATAAAAATCTGTGGTTTGTAAATTTGTGGTTTTTAGAAGTTTCCTTTGGAGCAAGGTGAAGTATTACAAGGGCTGGTCAGAAAATTAAACTTTGATATAATTAAAAATGTTTATTTTTATGTTGTATGTCACTTTTTCACTTCCCAGCCCTTTTGATTTTATGAATGTTTCGACAGAATCTAACCAAACGTTGTCCTTGCCCGAACAGGAACTCGCTATCTTAAAGTTTTGGAAAGAACGGCAAATTTACGAAAAATCACTCAAAAGCCGCCGCGATTCCAAACGTTTTGTCTTTTACGAAGGACCGCCAACCGCAAACGGTTTGCCGCATCCCGGGCATTGTCTCACCCGCGCCATCAAAGATATCTACCCCCGCTACAAAACAATGCAAGGTTTTCTTTGTGAACGGAAAGGCGGTTGGGATACTCATGGTTTACCGGTCGAAGTGGAAGTTTGCAAAGAA
>JAISNF010000067.1 GCA_031276415.1 Planctomycetaceae bacterium | reverse complement strand
AATCGCCCTCTACGCCAGCAAGAAAAAAAGAAAAACCACCCAAACTACCCAAGTTAAACCCAAAATACACACCAAAATCTGAACACTAGGTTTTTTTTCAGATTTTTTCCTGATGTTTTAACGCCAATTTGTTAAAATGGGTAAAATACAAAACAAAAAACCTTTTTTCGCATGTTTTGTTGTTTCGTTTTCTCAAAAAAATCATCAGCGGTTATCAGCGTCATCTGCGGACGTGTTTATTTTTTTATGTTTTTGTTATTTTCCGGCAAAGCAGGGCGAATCCTAAACCGATTGTAATTCCGCAGAGGTCTTGGAAAATATCAATCCATTCAAATGACCGAATCGGTAACAATTCCTGAATAATCTCAGTGAAAAACGCATACAGTATCAGCAAAAATATCCAAAAGATGATATTTTTTTTCCTGCGTCCCAATTCGACCAAAAAACCAAGTACTATAAATGTAATCAAATGATCATACCCGGAAGTTTTGTCCGGCGGTTGCCAACCATGAAGCAACACCTTCGGATTGGGTAACCACAAAAGCATCGTCAAAAAAATAGCATAACACGCCGTTATATAATGCAACAGACGTAACCAAGTCATATTTCAAATTAGAAAAAAATCAAAAATTCCTTGCCCATTTTCACAAAATATCACAAGATACGTTATCATACCACACAAAATTATAAGAGAAAAAGAATTTTAAAAAATTGGTCTGGATTTATTTTGGATTCTTTGCTACAATCCGCCCCGTTGAATGTGAAAGTCGTATAACCCAATCAAATTAACTTCGATTTTTCACATTAAATGGTTAAAAAACC
This sequence comes from Planctomycetaceae bacterium, assembly GCA_031276415.1. Lineage (GTDB taxonomy): Bacteria > Planctomycetota > Planctomycetia > Pirellulales > Thermoguttaceae > WRKP01. Next base: position 1,947 of record JAISNF010000067.1, on the reverse strand, counting down.
AAACCAGTGAAGGAAATTTAAAGAAATTCATTGGTTACAAATTCCCCCCTTTTTTAAACATGGAGGTTTATGAATGAGTGACAAAATTGTTAGTTCACTGTTTGCCGCTTTAATCGGCGGAATCGTTGGCGCGTGTGTCGTGTTTTTCATGTCTGGTAAAACGAAGTTCGAAGCACTCGAAGTAGGTTCGCTGACAATTACCAAACAGGCAACACTGCTCAACGCAGAAGGTAAAGATGACGTGGTCATCAAAGAAGGTTCCGTTCTTGCCAACAATGTGATTCTTGGTAAAAAGTTCATCGGACAACAATATCAAGGTCATGTTTTCGTCGGTAACCGGATTTTTACCAGTCCCGATGATTTGATGGCAACATCAATGGAAAAATGGAAGTTCTTTACGGAAATCGGTTCTTCCGAAAAAGTGGGCGGTGAGTTGATTGTTCGCAGTCCGCATGGAGCCAATGTGGTTGGACAACCCGTAAACGATGGTATTCTGTTTCGTGCAGGATTTGGTGAAGACGATGCGCCACAACTGTTCGTAAAAAGTAACCAAAACGGCGGAACATTGCATATTCCGTTCTTACCGCCGCGTCAGCAACCCAATGCGGAAACTCCACAAGAAAACGGAACCGGCACTCCGGCTAACGCCGCTGCACCGGCTCCGGCAACTGAAACTTCCGCCACCGCTCCGGCAACTCCACCGGCTTCCGTAGTAACACCAACTCCGGCTGTCGCCGAGAATACCGGAAACGCTACAAAATAAATTGTAGAACGTCGCAAAACATAAAAAATGTAAAAAACGTTGTTACAGGATTAACGTTGCCGAAAATTCGGTTGCAGGTTCCTTATGATGATGCAATCCGCTCACAAACACCGAACGATGATAAATTATGACATCGTGCGGTGTTTTGTGATGTTTATTCTTTGTTTCTTTGTTTTTTCGGTTTCGTTGGTTTTTTCAACAGAAAACCAGATACCGGAAGAACGCGGTCAAGTTCCTCTTTCGGGATTATTTTTTCCGTTGCGAGGAGGAGTTTCATCCTTTTTTCGGCATGAACCGTTTACTTTTGATTTTTCGCTTCCGAAATCACCGCGCCGTCTTCGGACATGGATTCGCGGGTTCGGTAATTGGACACATCTTGGTCATTCCGACGGTTTTGCCGATTTGGAATATTATTCGTATGGCGTATCGGTTGGAATTGACAGACAAATCGGGCGACAATTACTGTTCGGAATTTCATTAGGCGGAAACAAAATTTCATCGCAAGGAACAAACAGATCGTTGCAATGGAATTCAAATCTTTCGGCTGTTCACACTTCTGCTTATTTTCGCACAGCGATACGGAGTTTTTTCTTTGATTTTGAATGCGGATTTGGTTACAACGAGCAATCGTTTCAGCAATCATTTCAGCGACCGTTTCCGTCTCAAACGGCAATTCAGTGGAATTTCAACGGTGAAACCGGAATATGGTGGACGCAGGGACTTGGAAAAGTGGAGCCTTATTTGGGCTTGCGTCATATTTCGCTCCAACTTGATCCTAAAAACGATTCAAAAACAACTTTTATTTTGGGTGTTCGGTATTCTTGGAAAACAACGGGAGTTTATTCGGTTACATTTCCGCGTTTGTATGGCGGAATTTTTCAGGAATTGGGGAATCGCACACTTTTAAATGTGGCTTCATTTACTGATGCGCCGACGGTTTTTTCGATTCCGGGCTATGAAATTCCTGAAACGCGATTTTTTTTCGGCGGTGGTTTTACATCTTCGATGGGATCGAGTTTAGACATTTATCTTCGTTACACCGCCGAAGCCGCCTCAAATTATTCCTCACACACTCTGTTACTCGGCATGAACTGGAACTATTGATAATTTTCTACCGGACGGAAATTCTAAAAACCACAGAACATAGAGAAAAAGCGTCCGCAGATTACGCAGATGATCGCAGA
>JAISNF010000032.1 GCA_031276415.1 Planctomycetaceae bacterium | reverse complement strand
ACTCAACTACTCGATATGCTCAAACTCGTTATCACTAAATCAAACCAAAATAGACTTGTTTAATAATGGCAAAGATGTGTATGGTGGTGTTATGAGAAGCCGAAAAAAGTCGAAAAAGGAGTTGTATGCCAAAGAGGTTCGTTTTAAGAGGTTGTATGGGGTAAAACCTGCTACGTTTCATAAAATGCTCCTGATTCTCCAAAAGGAGTTCGAGCACAGCAAAGAATTCAAATGATGAATATGTTTTATTCCATTTCAAATTTGATGGACAAATGTAATCAATCGTGTTTTGTATTAAGATTATTCATAACCTGTTTATAATTAACAGTTTACATCAATTCGTATTCCCCAGTGAACACCGCCGTTTTTAGCAGTGAACAGTAACTTATATATTTTTGTAAGTCTTTGAAATATAAAGACTTACGACAACCACGCAAAAGGTAGCCAATGTTTCGCCTGAAGGGTTTTCGCCCACCATTGGTCGGCGTACTCGCCGACAGTTGACCCTGTTTTCGTTCCCGATCAACCGTTATAACCCGTAGATTTAGACGAAGAGTCGCCTTTCAGTATTAACATTTAACCAAAGGAGTAAACACGGAAAACAAACATGTAACACCCATTCCGCCAGATGTACCGGCACAAGCACAATCTTATATCGATTCTGCAAATATTGATTCGCAAACACGTTTCCCAAAAGTGAAACGTAAAAATGAGGAATAATCGGTTGGCAACAACATTGTCGTCTCTTGAACAACAAAATTCCCTGCTCTGAATGTTGGTCTTGACAATAGGAGCGGGGAATTTTTTTCTCCTCGCACGCAATTCCTCACTCTGAGTGAGAATTTCTCGCTTTGAGCGAGGAGAGCCTCGCTCAGAGTGAGATCGACCGCGATTTTAGTGAGGAATTGCTCATTTGGAGAAATTCAAGCCTCACTTTTACCGATCAATCTCCACTGAAATATTTTGAAAAAATTTTTTGGGTTACAGTTTTATGTTGACAACGTAGTCGGTTAAAGCGAAATCGCTTCCACCGGACATACGTCAACACAAGCACCACATTCACCGCATGTGTCTGGATCAATAAATGACTTCCCATCCTGATCATCTTTCAAAGCAATCGCATCAAGAGGACAAGTCGAAACACATTCACCACATCCGGTACATTTGGTCTGATCAACAACGGCTGTCATAAATTTTGCTCCTTTTTGAAAAAAGTTGACCGTTGTAAATTATTGAATAACATTGTTGAAAAACAGAGACAATTTGCAAATAGAAATCTTTCTCCACTTTTCATGTCCATTTACCAACAGTAATTTACCAACGGTCTCTGACGAAAAACAAACGGCTATAACTCAATAGCCGAAACCGGACAAACATCAACACAGGCACCACATTCGCTGCATGTTCCTGAATCGACGAACGCCTTGTTGTTGTGCTCACTGCCAATAGCAATGGCTTCAAGCGGACAGGTCGAAACACATTCACCACAAGCGGTGCATTTGTTCGTTTCAACTGTTGCTGACATGTTGGGACTCCTTTTTGTAAAAAAGTAGGGTTGATTGGGTTTCAAAAAGGGAAAGCACGGCACGGCTCACCCGAAACTTTGATTATTTTACAACTTTTCAAACTTTTGACAAGACCCAAATCTGGAAAAAAATAAAATATTTTTCGGCGTTATTTTCCGGCGTTCACAAGTTTGTTGTTAATTTAGGAAAATTAGAAATGTTGTGCCGGTTGATATTGCGGTGAAGAGTTTCGCAAATTATTACTACGAAGAATTTCTAAAGGTAACTTCTAAAAGTTTACTTTTTTAGAAGTTGCCTACGATGATTATAATCCGCTTGCGGCACTATTAACTATTCACTACTAACTATTCGCTAAAAAAAATTCTCTCCCCCTATTGACGAAATTTGAAAATATGTTGAAATAACGTATTGAAATTACAAATGCGAAACATTTAATGTTTATCTGTTTAATCATTTAATGTTTATCTTTTTATTGTTGCCGATTTCGGCTGGTTGTAACGGCAACAATAATCCGCAATCTCATGCTTGCTATTCGCGGCAAAGTTACTTTTGATGGTGAACCACCTTGTAAAAGGCGAAATATCCATAGATTACACAGTTTACAGATTACACAGTTTTAGGAAAATTTCATGTTAAACTTCATTTTGTTTTGTGTTGCAGTTTTGGTTGTAACTATCTTTTGTTTTTGGTTTCGTATGAAAAATCACGGATTATGGTGGAAATTTTTGTACCAAACGCATCTTTGGCTTGGAATTGTGAGCGGGATTGTTTTGTTTATTGTTGCTTTAACCGGAACATTGTTAGTGTTTCAAAGCGATATTGTCCATTTTTTTGATCATGATAGATATTTCGTTTCGCATCCAAACATGACGCCGCTCAATGTGGAAGATTTGATTGCCAAAGTTGAACAGGATATGAATGGCAATGTCTATTTTGTTCGCAAATACAGCAATCAAAATAATGCGACTTACGTTATGAGTGTTGCCAATAACAATACTGATGGTAAAACTAATACACAAATAGTTGATCCTTATACCGGTGAATTATTGGGAGTCAGTACATTATTTAATTTTTTTAATGCTGTTCAGAATTTACACACTTCACTGTTTTTACCAAAACCGATTGGTAAAATCATTGTCGGATCGGCGTCACTGATTTTTGTTGTTCTTGCATTAACGGGATTGTTCCTTTGGTTGCCCGCTAATTTTAGCAACAAAAAAGAGTGGACAACCGGTTTTCTCGTCCGGTTTCGCAAAGGAAAAAGTTTATTGGTTTATGATTCTCATAAAACATTAGGATTTTATATTTTGATTCCGATATTATTGATGGCGTTGACTGGAATGGTGTTTTCTTTTACCTGGTTCCGAACCGGAGTTAATAAAGTGTTCAATGTTCAATATTCCGGCGATCTTAAATCAGTACCGCCAAGTTCCGATGCAAAACCATTACCGTTTGCTTATTTTATCAAAAAGGCGGATGAGTTATTGGAATATAAAGATTATCGTTGGATTATTTATCCTGATCAAAATGATGCAACGGTATATGTAAAGGGAATCCAGATTGAATCATTTAAGTTAGCCAAAGGCGAGTCTATTGTTTTTGAGCGATATACCGGTGAAGTCTTACATCATGAGCGATCTGAAGATATTCCGATTGGTAAAAAAATTGTTTTTTTATTACATTCGCTTCATCGCGGCAGTATTTTCGGTTTCCCAACTCAAATCATCTACTTCCTAGCCTGCCTAACCGCAACAACATTACCCGTAACCGGCATCATCATCTGGTGGCGAAAATTGCGGAAAATTAAGGTAACTTCTAATAAATAACCGCCTTTTTATTTAAGCACCGAAGACACAGAGTTCACAGAAAAAAACGTCCGCAGATGACACAGATAATCGCAGA
>JAISNF010000029.1 GCA_031276415.1 Planctomycetaceae bacterium | reverse complement strand
GTTGACGAATACCTGATGGGCACAAGCAACTTAATCGCCGTGCCGTCATTATAACCATTCTAATCAATCGTAAATAATAACCATTGGGAACTTCTAAAAACCACAAATTCGTTTTTATTAACCACAAACAACACAAAGTTCACAGAGAAGAACAAATAAAATAGATATACTTCTCACATTTGACAATTCGGTTTTCGTTTTTGGACAAAATTAACAAATTTTGACTGGATCAACAGAATTTACAGGATTTTCAAATAGAATATTCTAAGTGACATTTTCTAACAAAAACCGAATTTTAAAGTGTAATGAGTATAGTTACACATAAACGTGCAAAATCGTTACGAAACAAATACCTTGAAAAACAAAAAATCAGAGAATTTTAGTCTTCATTTTCTTTTGAAATCAATGGAATTTCTTTCTTTTTGATCACTTCAATATTAAGTTGATGAAAGGTCATACCGGCATCGTAAACACCGGGTATTTCCCATCCGATATTCATACCATCGAATACCATATCTTGAATATTTGAGTGAACAATAAACCCTTTTTGATGCGCCGTATCAAGTGCTTTTTGAACTTCCGGAAGAATGTCATATTGAATTTTTTGACGTTGTCCCACTTCTACTTTTTTAGTGAGATATGTTTTATTACCAATTGTGTAAATAAATTTTCCGTTAGGCATTGCAAAATCCTGCGCAGCATAAGTTGAAGTAAAATCATGCCGACTATCGAAAAGACTTATTCCAAACCACAGAAAATTATGAAAACCCTTTGATTGTTTATTGGTATTTTTCAAGTACAAAAACCAACCGACTTGAGCCGTATGTAAATTGTTTTTTTGTTCACCATATTTCTGTAACATTGTCAATTCAAAATCAAACGTAACTAAAATTTTCTGTGCATGAGCGATATTAACAGGATTTGTGAAGGATGATTGTGATAAAAGAAGATGCGGCCAAGGTTCTGAATGTGATTCACGCGGCGTATAGTTCCATTCTTTGGATGCAAGAACGGTCAGGTTGATGGCTCCGGTCTTTCGATTCAATAAAACCGATTTATAAGGATCGGAAAACCTCGCGGTATTCTCATCAAGATCAAGACGATCCAGTGTTCCTTTGGAATGCCATTGTGCAATTTGCCAACACGGTGTAACACCTTCACGCCCCAATGTTTCAATACGTTTTGGTTGATCGTGTTTTGTTCCGAGTATAACAAAACCTTGTGAATAATTCCGGTCATCCAGAACCTGACACACTTCCTCCGCAACCGAAAAAGTATTACATATCATCAGCACAACACAGATCGTCAATATATTTTTTGTCATAGGAATAATTAACGGGAAATAGTTAATGGTTAAAAAGGAAAACTGTACAAAATAATACAACAAAATAATACAACAAAATAATTGTTACTTTTGATCTAAAATGAAATTAAATTGATTTCGTTTTTTCTTTTCGACCGTAACGGTCAAGTCACTTGTTGTTGGCAATGTATATTTTTCTGGAATGAGACTTTCGTAAATACCAATTCCCATTGGTTTACCATCAATACCAGTTGAGTATTCTATCCGGGACGGTTTATCTTTATTTTTTGTAATGACAACGATGTATTCGGCGGCAACGGCTCCTTGATTAGGTTGACCGCCTTGCATTGAGGTCAGGAAAAAATGACCGTTTTCATTTGTTTTACCGATAGCAGGAATACCATTCCCTCCGATTTTCGGAATAAAACTAATTAACGCATCGGAAAGTGGTTGATCATTAAAAACAACGGTTCCTTCGACAAAATTGACAGGTAGTTCCGATGATGTACAACCACAAAATAAAATTGTTGACAAACAAAAAAATGAAAAAAATAATTTTTTTATCATAACGAATAACCCCATGTACAAAAAAAGTCTGTATATTCTTTAAGTATAACGTTTAATATTTACACGAAAATAAGTTCCATTATTGAATTTTACTATGAACCATACAAACAGATTATAAAAATTAAAAATGTTCGTGCTGGTTTAATGTTTTTGAATTAAATCATTAATTATGTGAATTTATTTTGTTACACAGCGGTAGAATCATAACAATTTCACATTGTAAGTAATGACTAATCTGAAACTTATTTTCGTGTTATCTCTTAATATCCTTTACTATCCCTTAAAATGATTTATTTTCAGCACCGTTAAGAGACCCTAATGCTCCCCAAACACCCCATGGTGATTCACCGGTAATGTCTCGTTGACCAGTACCGGAAACCTCTGGATAACCGAATGTACTGATATTGACAGTAATATTCCCTGCATTAATTGTTTCGGAAATAAACCGAACGGAGCCGTCGCCGAAACATGTATTTACACCACCTGTATGATAACTGCTCGGAGTAACCAGAAAGTGGTATGGTTCTCCGCTATAGGGAGAAGCACTTGTAGCACAACTCGGATAGTTTGGTGGAAGGACAGCATGAAAAATGGCAAACACACCAAAGCTATCAAAAATTTTACTACCCTTTTGATTATTGAAAATGGCATGATTGGGTGAGTCAATTGAATTTCCATACGCTTGCATTGCTGTACACTGAGCCGGATAAAGAGTATTAGCGTTAAAAATACTATCGCCGGTAATAGCAAAAAGATGTCCCTTCATCGGTACACCCGAATCGGCTTCGGTCGAAGTTGCCATAACACTTTCAGACCAAAGAAGCGTATTGGAAAGACCATCTGTAACAACTGAAAAATCTCTAGAACCGGGACCGCCGTCATTACCGCCACGTCCGATCATTCCGCGTCGGTCATAAGAACCATGAGGCATTCCCAAAGCATCTCCCCGACAACCAACATAACTAAGAACCCGATCTGTAACCAAACCGTTGGCATTGGTTACATTGCCATCGGAAGGGCAAAGAAATACAGATGTCCGAAAATTCTTATCCCGCTTAAATGGAATACCGTTCGTTACACCTGAAGTCGAACCGGAATTAATTTTTGTTACAAACTCGTCATACTTGGTTTGAAGTTCCAGATAGGGAAGAATACCCAACATGTGGTTCCAACGCCAATATTGAATTCCTCCTGTTGGTGCCCATGAAAATGGACTACTGTTTTTAACCGCACCACTATATCCTTCATCACTGTAGGCTCGTTGTGGTAAACGATTATGAGTGTCATGGAGATTATGTACCGCAATACCAAATTGTTTTAGATGATTGGTACACATCAAACGTCTTGCGGCTTCTCTAGCCGCCTGAACTGCGGGGAGTAGTAATGCAATTAAAACGCCGATAATCGCAATCACTACCAACAGTTCAACAAGAGTAAAGCCGAAACGTAATGTCTTTTTCATGTTTTTTTCTCCTGTGGAAAAAAAGGAAAGAATTTTACAGATTACATTACAAATAATCTGCAGCAGTTCAACGAGTGTAAAACCAAAACTGAGTGTCTTTTTCATAGTATTTCTCCTTATGAAAAAATGGTACATATTTACAGATTACATAACAAATAATCTGTTTGTTACAAAGTGGGAAACAAACGCAACGCCGAGAAACGGCAACAGAAGTATCGCTCTTAGACAGGAGCGACACGGTTGTTAAACAGGTTCATTCCCACCGATCAAAGTGGTGCATTACAGTTTTAATATGCAATGCCGAATTATACCCATGGTATCTCACGCGACGCTCCCTTATCGGGAGCCACGTAACTTTGAGACACCACAGCAATTTTTTACACGGAAAACCCGTTGATCTTGTAGAAAATTACTGTTCGCCGAAGCGATTTAACAACAGTTGACGTACTCGATTTTTTAACACCCGAACAAAAATTCGGGCAACTTATTTTTCAAAATATAATTGGGAACTCCAATTGTTAAAATTAAAAAACTAAATTAATCATCGGATATTTTACAAAATAAGTTAAACCTGTCAACACCAGGAACAAACCTTTTTTTTCGCATGTTTTGTTGTTTCCTATTTTCAAAAATTATCAGTGTTTATCTGCGAAATCTGCGGACAATTTTTTTGTATATTCTGTGGTTAAGAAAATAGACTGTTATGAGTCCGTATCCGTCATATTATTATAACGAAATCGACGGCATCGAATATGACTCCTTTGGCAATCCATTATTGTATCATGTTTCCACACAGCATCCGGGCGATTTATCGATACGGTATGGCGAATTTGAAACAATTCCTGCGGACTATATGATTCATTGGTTCCGAGCGGATCGTCCGGGTCAATCGCGTGGTTTACCGGAGATTATGCCCGCGTTGCCGCTTTTTGCACAATTACGGCG
>JAISNF010000660.1 GCA_031276415.1 Planctomycetaceae bacterium | reverse complement strand
TATATATACAGAGATATATTATTATCTAATGCATCCGATGGCAATGTTTTCCAGATTTTTTTGATCGAATCTTTTAGTTCCGAAGAAAGCCAGTGATTTTGTTGCAATTCTTCAATCATTTTTTTCGTTTCCAAATATCGATCTCGCATCTCTAAATCATTTTTGTGCAATTTTGATTTTTTTTCTTCAAGAGCGGTTAATTCCTGTTTTGCTTTTTCCAGTTCGGTAAACCATTGTTTTTTCTTTTGCAGAGATTCTTCGATACTCTCTTTATCTTTTTTCATTTTGCTGCGTTCAACATTGAGTCTGGAAATTTCGTTTATAAATTGTTCCCGTACTTTTTCCCACGAACAAACTTCGCCGTGTTTTTCTAAAATATTGACAAGTTTCAGAATAAATTCCGATGCTTGTTCTGCAGATACACGGTTTCGCCACGCAAATATTTTTTCAATAAAATCAAGCGTTTGCTCATCCGTGTTACCGTATTTTGCCGTCAATTCTTGTATCGTCATTGTATTGCCTCCACATCTTCCCGTGTGATTATTTGGGTTGTATCATCCTGCATGAGGTGTTCGTCGATAAGTTGGTCGGCAATATTTGCCATACTTCCGGCGTTACCGAATTTCGGGTCTTGCTTCAACCGGTCAATAATTTCACACAAGGGTTTCTCCGCTTCAAAACTTAATGTAAATTTCTTTTGTGCAAGCCGTTTACATAAAATTTTTAGACATTCTTCTGTTGTGTAATCAGGAAAAGAAACGATTAATTGTTCTGGAAAACGCCGCGATAAACCCGCATCGGCATTCATTAACTCTGCCATCGGTTCAGGATAACCCGCCAAAATTGTAAATACTCGCGCATATTTTTGTGCCGTTGTTGCCTGAACTATTTGCGCAATAACTTCTTTCGCAAAACTGTCCTGATCATACCGACTGTAAAGATTATGCGCTTCGTCAATAAACAGAACTTTACCTTCTTCTCTTGCTTTATCAAAACGCTGAATAACCGCATCTTTCGAATGTCCCACATACGAACCTTTCAATTCCGTACCGGCAACCTCAATCACATCCCTTCCTTCAATTAACCCGACAGCATTAAATACGCGGCTCATATATCTTGCAATCGTTGTTTTTCCCGTACCCGGATTGCCGATAAATTGCATATTGAATTTTCGGTCAGTCGTCAATCCTTCACGTTCATTATAAGCAATTCGTTTCGCAATTTTTTTGATTTGATCTTTAACGCTTTGCAAACCAATGAAATTCTTATCAAGTTCCGCAAGAATGTCGTCAATTGTTTCACTACGTTGAACAACAGGAATATCACATTCTGAAATTGTTTTGTATTCGCCGCGTTTGGCTGCATTTTTCATCATTATTTCAACGAGATTTCGTGTTCCGCCGGCGTTTTCCATTTTACCGGTTTTGATGCGTTCTTCGATATATTGCCGCAACGGAAAACGAGCCTCATCCGATAATTGAAAATGTTCTTTTTGTAACATCCGTTCCGCAATAACCAATAATTCTTCGGCTTTATAATCGGGAAATTCTATCGTGTTATCGGGATGAGCAAAACGCCGTGTAACACCGGGATTGATTTTCAGTGTTTTTTGCAAAGATTCGCCGCCATAACCCGCTCCCAACACGGTTAATTCGTCCCGATGATCCTCCATTGTTTTCATCAGAACATTTTCAAAGGCTTCTTTTAACCACTGATTATCGGCAAATTGATAAATCTCATCAATAAACAACACGCCGCCCATTGCTTCACTAATTTTATTCCGTAACTTCATACTTGCATCGCCCGGATTAAATTCGCTTGTAATGTCGGTAACGGAAATTTCAACAACTTTGTCGGTTCGCCGTAATCCTAAAGCAAAATAAAACTTTGCCAAAATTCGGGCAACGACCGTTTTGCCGGTTCCGGGATTACCGATGAGCAGCGAGTGCAGAGAAAATGCGGACGTATCCAATCCGAGTTCCTGCCGCTTATGAATCATTGTCGCCAGTTTGACTAGCCCATTGACTTTTTCTTTGACCGTTTGTAATCCGGTTAATTCCGCCAATTCCAGTTCAGCCTCTTTCAAAACTTGTTTCCGTTTTTCGAGACTGTGATCTTCAAAAATATCATCAAGTTTTTGCGGTGCCGGTGTTGTTTTCAATGCGGTTTTAATTGTTTCGACAATATTATAAAGAATTTGTTTTTTCGCCGCTTCGGTTTTGGCAACTTTTGTAACACGTTGGGAATTGCCGCTCAACATATAGCGGTTTCGCACACGAATCAACATTGCTTCGATTTCCGAAACGGTAGGCATTCCAACAGTTATGTCGGTTGTGCGGTGTTCCAGACCGGCAACACACAAATCAGATACACGCTTAAACTCTTCATGATGATTGTCCTCAACAATCAAAACGGTACACGAATGCGGATTGCCGTGTACCGTTTTTGCCCATTCTCTAACCGTTTTTAATTTTTGTTCGGCAGCCGCTGTTAATGTTCCGTTTTGTCCGTATTCTAAAATCCTTTCTGCGAAACTCAATATAACAAAGGATTTCGTGGGATGCGGAAGCAAACGGTTGAGAATACCGTCAAAAATTTGTTGCGATTTACCCAAAGCGTTATTTTGAACCAGTTGGGCGGCGGTTGCGGTATCGGGTTGATTTTCCTGATTTTGCGGTTTTTCCAAACGTTGCGAATTTTCCGGACTTTGCGATGTTGTTGATACGTTATTGCGGTTTCCTCGTTTAAGACTTCCTTGTTTTTTTTGCGGGTCTTCACTTTTTCTGTCAATAATATACTGATACTTCGCTTGCATTTCCGAAGTTGCGAAATGTAACGACATTTTATCATCAATCGCAAACGCAATTTCGTATCCTCGTTGCACGGCGTAATACAACATGGCTTCTTCGATATTTCTGCACAATCCACGCACCGTATCGACGAAAAACATATCCGTAATACTGCCCGTCAAAACAAATTGCCGTTTACCGCTATGAATTGCCAACTTCTCATAAAGTCGTTTGCACACCGTTGTATTCACGGGTTTCCTCCTCGTTGTTTTACCTGTTCGTGCATTTGAACTTTCTGTTTCGGGGGCAAGTTTCCGCTGCAAATATTAGCATCCTTTGCCCGTCCCCAATCGGTGATTTGCAGATCAATCACATCCGCAACTTTTGATTGTAAATTTATGAGGGCGTTATGACATTCTGTTTCATTACCTTCGGGAATATCTGCTACGTCAATATTTACTTTGCCGTCAAGGTCTATTGCCAGCCGCATATCGCCGCTTTCGCCTTTTGATTTTGCAAAAATGGTAATATTGCCGAGCATTGTATTATCGACACCTTCTTTTGGTTCGTAATTTACATCCGGTTCATCGTATTGCAGATCGTTCAATGCGGCAACAATTGCATCGGTAATAATTTCGCGATGAGCGAATTGTTGTTTTATCCGCGATGCCGTATCAAAAAAATTCCGGTACATGGCAACCGATTCTTGTGCCAGCAACGATGCTGTTTCATATTGTTCGTCATGAAACGCCTGAACCGCTTTTTCCTGATGTTCTTTTAACAACTGAACGGCATCTTCGCCGATCCATTCATTGATTAGTGCAACGTTTTCCTGTACAATTTCATTTTTTGCCGCAACGATATTACTTTGGGCGTTTTGCCGTAACAATTCTTGTTTTCGTTCTTCGGCTCCTTTTTGGCGAATAATGAGCAATGTTTCTTCAAACTGAATTTTTGCTAACCGTGCTTTTTCGACTGCCTGATTAACCGCCCCAACTGCTTGATCGCCGGTTTTATTAGCGTTTGTAATGTTTTGTCGGATAGTCCGTTTTGCGGCGGACGGATTACTTTTAGCGAGCCGGAAATTCCGGTTTGCTTCGTTACGAAATTGAACAAATTGTTGTTGCTGATATTCGGCTTCGTTTAAGAGTGTTTCGGCTTGCCGCAACGAAATTTCCGATTCTTTTTTTGTTTGCGGTGTTCCGTTGGTTTTCTGTAACTTAGCAAACTCTGCTTGTACTTCGCTTTGTATTTTATTGATTTCCTGTTTCAATTCGTTCCAACGCATTTCGCCGTTTGCCAACAACGATTGAATTGGTTTTTCGGAACGGTCAATCTCGGCAAGCATATTATCACGTTCCTTTTGATAAGAATTGAGAAAATTTTCCGCGCCGTATTTTGCGGTTTGTTGCTTTTTGTTACTTTCTGCAACAGCGGCGGCGATTAAGCCGACGGCAACTGCGGGAAGAGCAACTGTGGCAAGTGCCGCCAATGCGACACCGCCGGTAACAACTGTTGCGCCGCCTAATGCAACGACTCCAACTTTAGGTCCGCTCATAATTTTTTTCCTTTCATGAAAAATCAACATCCACATCGTGATGTTGTAATTCTGTTGTCAACTTGTTAATAAAATTTTTAGACGGCACGCCGGAAATTTGTAACTTGCCGTTTATATCCAATTCGATTTCAATTTGCCGTTCGACGGCGAGATTCCATTCATGTTCTTGATTTTTATAACGTTTTGTTAAAAAGTGAAATTGTTGATTAACCGATCCTCTCCAACGATGCCCGAAATCTTCATTTTGCCGATATTCGCCGTCGATTAACACGTCAATATATTGTAAAACGGGAATTGCCGATTTTTGTTCTTTTAATTCTTCATAACGGTAACCGGTGTAACATAATACGGACAAATTCGTATTTTGTTTTAGCAACATTAAAAATGTTGCCAATTCATTGAGTGGTTGTTGAAACGGTTCACCGCCGGAAAGTGTAACGCCTTCGATGCTGTTTTCGATACTGATATTATGTTTGATCCAATTAGCGAGTTGTTGTGGGGTGAGGGATTCAAATTCACCGATTTTGTTCATTGTCTCGGCGATGCAACCCGAACACTGACGAGTGCAACCGTGAAACCAAATAACACTACGCGTCCCGGGACCGAGAACATTGCAAAACATTTTTTTTCTGGCGACATGCAGCATTATCGTGTAATTTTGTTTGCTATTTTGATTGGATTGATTTTTGCAGGCTACTGTAACCATTAACGACTAACGACTAACGACTAACGACTAATAAAACACACACAAAATTCCTTATTAGATTTACGAATTGGTGTGATAAAAAATCTCATGATTGCTAATTTGTACCAATTTTTAAAATAGAAATCAAGATGTCGGTAATGTTTTAGTTGAGAGTTGATGGTGGAGAGTGAAGAGTTTCGCAATGCGGAGTTATGAACGTTTTGACAATAATTCTGCTTGCGAAACTATTCATTATCCATTCTCAACTGTCAACATTCCTCTGTGTCCTCTGTGGTTAATAAATGGTTAATAAAAATATATTCGTGGTTTTTAGAAATTCCTTTTGATTATTTTTCCGATTGTTTTCTATCGGGGGCAATGTATAATAAGAGCGGAAATTTTGAACAGGAAACGAAAATCCTGTAACGATTCACACTTTATTTATTCAATTTATTTACACTTTAATTATTACCAAAGAAATTTTATGACGGAGCCTTATCTTTCAGAACCGCAACAGATTGCGTTATTTCATGCGGTTGGTCGTCGGATTGCGTCGATTGTTACGAATACGCGGGGAGTTCGGATTGCGGAGCAGGTTCCTGATATTGCGGCAATTCCGCTTTTGGGTGCGTTTGTCAGTTTGAAACGGGACGGCGAATTGCGGAGTTGCATGGGAACGCTTTCCGATCAAATACCGCTCGGTGAAGCCGTTGAGCAGGCAACAATTCACGCCGCTAAAGAGGATCCGCGTTTTTCACCCATTGTCGCCGCCGAACTCTTTGAACTCGATATGGAAATCTGGTTGCTCTGGGGAATGAAACGTGTTGCCGCTCGCGGTGTAGAACGGCTCAAGGCGGTGGAAATTGGACAACATGGCGTTCAGATTTCACGCGGCGGCAATCGCGGGTTGTTGCTTCCCGGAGTTGCGCTTGAATACGGAATGGACGCCCAAACCTTTTGGGAAGCCGTTTGCCGTAAGGCAGGACTGCCAACCGATGCCTGGCTTGATGACCGGTCATTGCTCCATACTTTTGAAGGACGTGCAATCCGCGGTCCGCTTTCCGCGACAGAAAACATCGATAAAAAAACTGCCGATGAAATGATTTTCGCCGCAAAATTTAATCGTCTTGGTCCGCGTGTTGCCGGTCCGACATTGTTTGAGGCAGAGGAAATCCGCAACATTTGTATGGCAACATTTCGTGGAATGGTCGAAGGAGTTTCTCCGGCGAGTTATTTTCCCGGACTTTTTGACGGTAAAATTTCAGGAATTGCATTGACCTTTCATTCACCGGAACGCCAGTATCCGTTGATTTGTTCAAAAATTTCTGTTCGTCCTGATGTTCAGTTTCAGGCGTCGCTTATTGAATTGCTTCGGGTTTTAGGTCGTCAGGTGGAGCGGTTTGGTACGACGATTCGTGAACTTCAAAACGCTCTTATTGAAGTGGTCATTTTTTGGGATCCGGCAATTCATGGTAACGCTAACCGTTATGATCTGAGTCAGGTTGATTCGGCTTATCGAAGTGTCATGCTTTCTACTCCTAAAGGTTGGGTGATACAATTTGATCCGAATCGGAATGCCGAAGAGATTTTGAAAGGTGCCGTTGATTTTTTGGAACCGGATGATCTTGATTTGGGCGAAGTCATTTCATTTGAAACCGTTGCAACAACCTCAAATGTTTTCCTAACTTCCGTATCAAAAACAAATCGCGGAGCGGAAAATCGTTTAGCGGCTGTTGCGGGAGCGTTTTATCCGGCGAATGCCAAACAAATGAATACGGAGTTGGAGCGGATGTTGCGTGGAGTTGTTGCCAAACGGCGTTCATGTTCTGCGGTTATGATTCCTCATGCCGGTTGGCAATATTCCGGTCGGTTAGCCGCTCAAACATTGGCGCAAGTTGAAATTCCGAAACGGGTTATTATTTTAGCACCGAAACATCGCGGCAGTGGAATTGATTGGGCGATTGCTCCGAACCGAATCTGGAATTTACCTGGTCGTGATGTTGAATCGGATATAGAATTTGCCGAATCAATGATTCATGCGGTTGATCTGTTTGAATTTGACGCAACAGCCCATGCTCAGGAACATGCAATCGAAGTTCAACTTCCGATTCTTGCCAAACTTGCGCCGGAGACAAAAGTTATTGGTCTTGTCATGGCGATTTCGTCGTGGGAAATGATTCGTCAAGGAGCAGCTCAATTGGCGTTATTTTTGAATTCTTTTTTGAATCCGTTGCCGGATGGTTCGTCTGATTCACATGGTTTGTCTAATTCACAAGGTTCGTCTAATTCATCTGAGATGCCGTTACTGATTATTTCTTCTGACATGAATCACTATGCCAACGAGGAGACAACGCGTCGGATTGACCGTATTGCGTTGGATGCGATTTGTGAAGCGGTTAAAACGTCTAAGCCGGAGCATGCATTGGAAACGATTCACGAATATCAGATTTCGATGTGTGGTATTGTTCCTGCTGTTTTTGCGATGGAGACACTTCGTCTTCTTGGCAGGCTGAATAAGGTTGAAGAAGTGGGTTACACAACCAGTGCCGAATTATCCGGTGATACCAGCCGTGTTGTCGGTTACGCCGGACTGCTGTTTCAATAAAAAGGTAACTTCCAAAAAACCACCAAAAAATTAGTTGAGAGTTGATAGTGGAGAGTGGAGAGTTTCGCAATGCGGAATTACAAACGTTTTGGTAATAATTCCGCTTGCGACACTATTCACTATCAACATTCCGGCAGTTAAAACCGCCGGCTATATTGGAAATGTCCGAAGTTTCGGGGTAATTACTCGAAGTTTCGGAGTAAAATCAAACAGAGTGAGGCAAACCCGCACCGTTAACTTCTCGGTGAATATTGAATTATTGAGGTTCTCTCCGGCAAAAATTCGGGCAAATATTTAAAAATACAAGGATCGCTATATCAAAAAATAGTTCGACAGCAACCGCATTTTCTGCAAGATCATTATAATCCTCACTTTTCTGCCTATGTTTTCTGTTTTTTATTCTTTTTTATCTTTCCTAATTTGACTTTTTTTTTTTTGTTCTATATTCCCCCTAGATTACTTAAATTATTCAGTATCGGATTGCCAAATGTTCCGCAACAGGGATTACGTTGCATTGGTACCGCATTGTGCAGAACGAACTGATTGATTTGGGAAAAAAATTTACACCAGGAAAACGCTAAAAGTGTTTTCAAACAACATTCACCATTTTTAGGAGAATAGAACGATGACAAAAAAATTTGTTTTGACTGCACTTTTTAGTGCGGTACTTGTTGTTTCCTTTACGACATCTGCCTTTGCGGGACATTTGCATCACGCGAAACCTGCTCCGACACCAGTTGTCAACCCACGGACTCCGGTCGCCAACCTGAATTATCAGAACGATCCGCAGCCCGCCACCGCTGCTTCGCTGGTCATTCCCGACCTGAATGACACAGTCGAACCAGACCAATTCAAAACTCTCAATGCCAATGGCAACCGTTTGATTCGCTGGCAGTCATGGTTGTACCGAGACGCTTTTTCGGTCAGCGTTTTGACACAACTGCAACAGGGAATCAAGGACAAGAAAATTGACTTGGGGATCACCGCAAACACGAAAGAAGTTGCCGACAAACTTGCCGAAATTTTGGCAAAAGACCCTAACGCAAAATTGGTGTCGATTGACACGAGCAAGTTTGAACTTGCCCTTTGGCTGTACCGCCACAATCATTCCGATAGCGGTCTGTATCAACTGATTGTTGACGGAAGCGTCCTATTGAAAGTGGAAACTCTGTTACCCAGAGATGAAACCTACAAGAAAGTTTATTGGGACATTCAGGCGTTGGATTATGAATTCGGCGATGATATCTCTGCCGATAAAAGCGGATTCGTCCGCCGGGTCGGTGAATTTCCTGTTACACTGTTTCGCGGTGCCGTTGTTGCCGTTGACGAAGAAGGTGTGGTTACCAATGTTGCCGGAAGTATTGCCGGTGTTCAATCCACAGGTGGTGAGGGCGTTGAAACTGTAGGCAACAGGGCAAAACATACTGCCAATAATTTGGTTGCCGTGAATAAAGCTCCGTTTGCGGAATGGGAATATTGCCCGAAACTGCCTAACGGTAACTATAATCCGGCAAATGATCTTGACCGTCCAAAGTATATTCATCCGAATGATCGGTCATTTGATTTTGCGAAAAACTCGGATGCCGCACCGGAAGTGCAATCTGCCAAGCCGAGAAAAAATGATCTGGGTTATCCGCAAAAACCACGTAGAGCATTCAAAATCTTCGGTGGTCGGTAACCGACAATTGAGTCTGTAAGGAAGTAGTGGGGGACTTGAGATGTTCCCCCGCTCTTCCCTTTTTTTCAACCACTTATTCACCCAAATTATAAAGGAACTATAGAATGTCAACACGCACATTTTTTATCTTGACTGTAGCAGCATTGTTGTTTGGTACGGTTAATACTGTTTCCGCTCAGAATGATTTACAATCGTTGCAAACGGAATTCGAAAGTACGAGCACAGTGATTGCAGCAAAACCTTGCCCGTGCAGTAGCGAGCCGGTGCCGATTGTTATTGCTCCGAATCCGTATCGCGGACGGTGTTGCCCACAGCCGTATCCGTGTTACCGCCCGACAACATGTTGTCCGCAACCGTATCCGTGTTACCGACCGGCGACGTGTTATTCTTCGTGTTACACACCGGCACCGGTTGTTTATCGTCGTGCCGGTTTGCATCGTCCGCTGTTTTTCCACCGGTATTACCATCGGTACTATTCGGCGTGTTGTTATTAAATTAACATTAACACCGAAACAGCCGGAAAAATAAAGGTTTGCGATTAGGTTTCTGCGGGACTTGTTCCGCAGAAACCTTTTTTATTTTGGAAATGCCCCAACGTGGCAATTTAAAACAATCATCCCAATCACACAAATCATAAAAATCACAGTTCAGACAATAATTTCCGCTTGCGAACTATTCACTATTCACTACTAACTATTAACTCTCCCCACTAGAATTTGTGTGATGGAGAAAATTTCTTGATGGTACTAGTGGACGTGTTTTTGAAAATTCGGTATATTGGGAGTGTTGTTTTGGTTTTTGTGTTTACTATTTTTGTTTTTTCAATTATTTAAATTTGTTTTTTACGACGATGTTTTATCCACTTTTTGCTCAAGAACCGGCTCAAATCCTGACATTGATTGGTTTTGGATTTATTTTTTTAGTGGTGCTGGTTTGTTTTATTATTTTCTTGCGTTTTTTTCCGCTTTGGATTCAATCGCTTATGGCGGGTGCCGGAGTTGGAATTTCTGACATGATCGGCATGACTTTTCGTAAAGTTAATCCCGAAGTGATTATTCGCAGCAAAATTATGGCGGTTCAGGCGGGACTTGATGACCGGATTATTACCACCAAATCACTTGAGGCTCATTATCTTTCCGGTGGTAATGTTCCGGCGGTGGTCAAAGCCATGATTGCCGCCAGCAAAGCGAAAATTATTGATCTTGACTACAAACTGGCAACAGCCATTGATTTGGCGGGGCGCAATGTTCTTGAAGCGGTTCAGACGAGTGTTTATCCGAAAGTTATTGATTGTCCGACGCCGTCCAAAGGTCGGACAACACTTGACGGTGTTGCTAAAAACGGTATTCAACTCAAAGTGAAAGCACGTGTTACGGTTCGGACGAATCTTCGGCAACTAATCGGCGGAGCAACAGAAGATACAATTATTGCTCGTGTTGGTGAAGGAATTATCAGTGCGATTGGTTCGGCGGATACACAAGGCGAAGTGTTGGAAAATCCAGATCGGATTTCGAAAACGGTTCTGGAACGCCGTCTTGATTCTGAAACGGCATTTGAAATTGTATCAATTGATATTGCGGACATTGATGTTGGTGAAAATATTGGGGCGAGATTGCAAGCGGATCAAGCGGAAGCGGATACGCGGGTTGCTCGTGCGCGGGCGGAAGGACGGCGGGCTTTGGCGGTTGCGGCGGAACAGGAAAATGTCGCACGAATCGAAGAAAGTCGGGCAAAAGTTGTTGAAGCCGAAGCCGAAGTTCCTCTCGCCATTGCCGAAGCGATTTCCTCTGGAACGCTTTGTATTATGGACTATTACCGATTGAAAAATATTCAATCAGACACCGAAATGCGCGGTTCTATCGCACGAGGTTTACCGGCATCGGCTGCAAAAACTTAAATTCTTAAATATTTGTAGTGATAATTTGTAATGTTAATTTGCCGACACACATTTACCAATTTTGTTCAAAAATATGCCGAATATGTCAATTGTTGCGTTTCATGAAATGGAACCCAATCAGGAAGCGGATTTTTTCGCGTTGCTTTCGGAAAAAGAATTATTGAAAACAAAACAAGGTAAACCTTATATTCAGGTTGTTTTTCGCGACGAATTTCGTGAAGTTCGTTTTCCGGTTTGGTCGGGTACGGCGATTTATAAAGAGTTCAGGAATCTCAAAGCCGGTACATTTTGTAAACTTCGGGCAAAGTATCTTGTTACGCAAAACTTTGGAGCGCAACTCGAAATTCACCGGATACGACCTGTTACAGACGAAGATGCCAAAGACGGTTTTGATCCGATTTTGCTTCGTCCCAAATCGCCGCTTCCGCTCGAAAAAATGTTCGGAGAACTTCAGCAAATTGCTAATGACCAACTCGGTAAAGGGAATCTGCTCAACATAGTTACAAAAATTCTCAAAGAACACCGTTCCGGCATTTTAACTTGTGTTGCCGCTCGTCAACATCATCACTGTTACATCGGCGGTCTTTTGGAACACACTCTTTCTGTTGCAAAAATATCTATTGCGTTGGTGGATCATTATCACGCAACTTATCCTGAACGCCGTGAGGAGATTTCGCGCGGTCTTGTGGTTGCCGGAGCAATATTGCACGATATTGGCAAAGTCCGTGAATATGAACCCGAACTTGGTTCGTTGCGACATTCAACCGAAGGAGAATTGATTGGTCACGCATTGCTTGGACGCGATATTATTCGCGAAGCGGCAAAAGAAATCGGACTTGAACCGGCAATTCAAATTCAATTGGAGCACATTATTGTTTCGCACCAACGTTTCCCTGATTGGGGAGCCGCAAAACCGCCCATGTCTTTAGAAGCAATGATTGTTCATCATGCCGATTCTTGCGATGCTTTACTTGGTTGTTTTTGGAACACTTTTTCGCAAGACATGACCGATCACAAATTAACTTCAAAAAAAAATGTACTCGGATATCC
>JAISNF010000658.1 GCA_031276415.1 Planctomycetaceae bacterium | reverse complement strand
TTTTTATTTCTCAATCTTAACCCCGCAAGGGGTGTGAGGTGCATAACCGTAGGTGTAGCGAAACGCAACCTACGGATCGACAAACCAATTTTTCTAAGCCCCGCATGGGGCGAGATTATGGTTGTTCGGGCTGATAATCTCGCCCCATGCGGGGCTTTGTTTGGTGTTATCAGGTTTCCGTAGGTTGCGCTGCGCTACACCTACGGTTATGCACATCTCGTCCCTGCGGGACTAAAAATATAAATTTGTGGTTTTTAGAAGTTACCAATTGTAATTTGGTCTCCAAAATTTAAAATAAAAATTCAGAAATTAATTGTTCGTGATTATACATGACCCGTTAAACCTGTCAACACCAAAACAAAAATTTTTTTACTGTTTAATATTAACCGTTGCGATAGCAGGTAAAAACACTTGCGGCGAAATATCGTTTATCTCTTAAAAATACCAGTACCTTAAACAAGCAAGAGTATATTTTTGAACAACGGAACTTTGAACTAATATGACGCCGCTTTGACATCATGAATCGCCGGATCATAATACCATGAATCAAAATATTCCTTTTCTGCACGGTAATAATCAAATGTTTCATCTGGAGCAAGGTCTTTTTTCACAAAACCATATTTCTGCATTTCCCGAATATAATCATTGTTCGGACGGAAACCCGGCATGTCAAAACGTTTTCCGGTTTCCAATTGTTGATGTGTTCGCTGAAGACTTCGCAATATTTCCTGATACAAAGGATCATCCTTGTTTTCAAAGACAATTTTTGAACAAATACCAAGCCCCCCCGCTTCTTTGGCAAGCGAGGCACGAAGCAAAAATGAGCGTTCAGGATTGGAAATATTCGTAACTGTTCCTCCCCAATTGTGATGATGACGCGGAAATGACCAACCATCCCATGCTTTGATTTTGCCTTCCCGCGTTTCTTGCGAGGCATGACATTCTCCGCAACGTTGCACAAGCGACGTACAATTAATGTTTGGATAATACACACCGCTACGAAGTGAAACATAAGTTCCCGGATATGTTGCACTCGTGTCAATCCAAAGCCGAATAAGATTTTTTTCTTCCGGCGAAAGTTTGACTTCGTAATGCGACGGTTCGATAAATTTCAACAACGTACTGGCACCACTTCCGATTTTATAAATTTCAAAATTGCTTTTTGGTTGATTCCGGTTATCGACAACCCATTGACCGTGTAACGTTAATCGAATATAAGACATGGTGTGCATTGACGTTTTGTCACCGGTCAAATCAAGTTTTCCTCCGTAATTTTCAGGGCAATGGCAAGAAACACAATGTTTATCAAGAATCGGTTGAATATCGCGCGGAAAATCAATAATTGACGGAACACCGGCGATTGGCGCCGGTTTTGCCGGAGAACGCCGTACTGCTTTGAGCGTGGGCAAGGATGTTTTCGGGGCTTCGGTTCGTTCTTCATGGCAACCAATACACGCCATCGTTTCACCGGGTTGAAGCGTTAAAAAACTATGCATCCGTTTTACTGCCAGATCATTTTCGTCCAATGCAACGAAAAATATTGATTGTAACGCCGGAAGTTCGGCATAAGCGGAACCGTCCTCCGCAACAGGAATTGTTCCCAAAATTTCCGCCAACGTAAACGACCCGCCAATAGTCAACGGTTCCATGCCGCCGGAAAAATTGATCGGTTTGGGAAGTTGTTTTAGTACGAGAAGTTTTTTAATTTTGCCGCGTTCCAAACCTTGCAATGACCGACCATGATAAACATCTTCCAAAACAACATAACCGGTTGATTTTGACAAATCAACACGATTTCCGGTAAGTTCTTCGCGCGGTCTGGGCATAATCGGACGCGGTTCATGAACGGCAAATTTTTTGTCCATAAATTCTTTTGGTAAATTGAACAAAGGTTCAAAATGTCCTTCACCGTTGACCAGCCAAATTGTATCATTATTGGCAGCGAGAAAACAATCTTCGCTCAACGGATACGGGTCTTTGAACCAACCTTTACCGAGTTGCCTCGCACTGCCTTTGTCATCAGGACCTTTTTTGGGTGAAATAATATTGATAAAACCAAAATGTTCGGGTGCGCCGTGACCGGGTGAAAAAATCGAAACGACTTTATCTGTATCAGGAATTGGTTTAGCGTCAAGCATGGCAATACCCGGATGCAAGTTACCGAAATAAACCATTTGTTGTGTTCCATCGGGATTCATTGTCCAAAGGTGATGATAATGAACCTGCGACCGATCAACATATTCCCAACGCATATACAAAACTCGACCATCCGGCAACATCCAAGGTGTATTATCATGATCATTATTACTTGATAAAAGCCGGACATTCTGACCGTCGGCATCGCAACGAAACAATGACGCAACCGGCGTATGCCAGCAATTAACGAAACGTTTACAACGTGACGAACAGAAGATAATTGAATTATCGGGACAATAAGTTGGTTCAATATCATCGTAGATACCGCTGGTAATTTGCCGCAAATTTTGACCGTCAATATTAATTTCGTACAGATGATATTGATGAGTTCCGCCTGGTCTGTACGAAAAAAGAATTTTCTGACCGTCGTAATGGAGTTGCGGGTCACGGATTCCGCCTTTTTCGTCTTCGAGTAATAGGGTCAATTCACCGGTTCGGAGATTTTGTTTAACGAGAGCCGAACCTTCGCCATAACCCCAAAGCAATCCGTCTTCCTCTTTCCAAGCCAGACGTTTGGGATCATTTTGTGGTCCTGAATAATTGCCGAATGTTACATACCAATGATCGCGTCCCGGAATCCGAATAACAAAAACTATCGACTCAACATCTTTCATCGCTCCGGCGAACATTTTTTCAAGCATTGGTGGTTTCCGAACACCGGACTTGAGTTTTTCAAGAACAGATTGAGCGGAAACTTGTACCGCAATAAAAATAATCAACAAAAAAATAATAGATTGAGAAAATAAATGTTTCATTGCTTTGGTGTAGGGTTAAGGGTGTAGTGTTCAGGATATTGTACGTTTCAAAAAAGAATTTAAGTAATCCTAAAAAATTTTTAGAAAATTGTCAATAGGGAACTGCCCATTTCCTTAACTACAGAAAACACAGGAACAAAAAATTTTTTGGAAATCCGAAAAAAAAAAAATTAAAAATCCCGCTCAAAATAAACGAAAATTTTCAGACTTGCCAAGCATGGTGCGTGTGGTAGAATAATTTTAATCGTCGTAAAATACCGTACACATCAAAATACTGATTGCCCTACAAAATATGAAATAAAAAAGGAGTTGCCATGACGTCCAGATATATCAATCCTTACACCGATTTTGGATTCAAAAAACTTTTTGGCGAGGAAGCCAATAAAGACCTCTTAATTGATTTTCTCAATGCGGTATTGCCGCCCGAAAATCGGGTTGCCGACCTAACTTTCCGTAACCCAGAACAATTGCCTAATAATATCATTGACCGCAAAGCGATCTTCGATATTGCGTGTGTCGGTGAACATGACGAATTGTTCACCGTTGAAATGCAAAAGGCAAAGCAAATTTATTTCAAAGATCGATCCTTGTTTTATTTATCGTTTCCCATTCAGTCTCAAGCAAAAAAAGGAGATTG
>JAISNF010000294.1 GCA_031276415.1 Planctomycetaceae bacterium | reverse complement strand
TACAGATTATTTAACCACAGAGAACACAGAGTTCACAGAGAAGAAAATTTAATTTTATAAAATTATTTTAGATCAAAAATCATTATAAAATTAAATGTAACCGTTCACTGAAATTTAGCCGAATTTTTTTAATGTGGAATTATTTTTAACAAATTGTAACTATTCAGTAGTATGTTTAATAATTATTTTGTTTTTTGATGTATAGTCGTCCAATATTCGTCCTGATAAGGGGTTAAGATTGAAAAATCATCAACTGTACTAGAAACGCAATACATTGCGCCTTTACGATTTAAACTTATTATCGTGAATGATTACAATAAATTTGTGGTTTTTAGAGTTCCCATAAAACATTGACATGAACTTTTTAATATTTTTCTTTTTTTTCTCCAATTTTTTTATAGTGGAGCGGTTTGAATTTGAAGAGACTCACATGGGAGTTTCTGTTCGGATTATTTTATACGCCGAATCCGCTGAAACTGCTCAAGCCGCTGCCAAAGATGGTTTTGAATGTTTTCGTGTTCTTAACAAAATGATGAGTGATTACGATTCTGAGAGTGAACTTTCTGAACTTTGTGCCAAATTTGATTCTTCTATTCCGAATCCGCCGGAAACTGTTGTGGTGAGTGACGATCTTTTCGCTGTTCTGAAATCGGCAAAGTATTTCAGTAACATTTCGGACGGTGCTTTTGACATTACCGTTTCGCCGTTTGTTCGTCTTTGGCGGCGTTCGCGGCGGCAAAAGGAGTTACCGAAACAACATTACATTGATCAGGCACGCAAACTTGTCGGCAATCAACTCTGGACTCTTGACGAATCGACGCATCGGGTTCAAATTCTGAAATCGGGAGTCAGATTTGATCTTGGCGGTATTGCCAAAGGTTATGCGATTGATCGGGCATTTGAAGCGATACAAAAATATGGTATTACAACAATTTTGATTGATGCCGGCGGTGACATTCGAGTTGGCGAGGCTCCGCCGGGTGGTTGGAAAATCGATCTCAACGGGGAAAAAACAATTCTTTTGGAAAATACTGCAATGGCAACTTCCGGTGATCGATTTCAGTTTGTTGAAATTAACGGCACAAGGTATTCACACATTATTGATCCGAAAACCGGTTTGGGTTTAACAAATTCCTGTACGGTTCATGTTGCCGCTTCTACTGCAACCGAAGCCGATGCACTTGCGTCTGTGTTAGTCGTCTTAAAACCGGAACGAGGCATTGCCTTAATTGAGACACTTAAAAACGTTTCCGCTAAAATCATACTTCACCAAAACAACCAAATTTTCCAATCCAAAAATTGGAAAGTTCGTGATAATGAATAGTTTTTAGTTTCTGTTCTATAAATATGTGCCCCACAATGGATCAAATTTATCCTACATGATGATATTGAATATAAACTGAACGAGTCAACAGGCAAGGATGAACCTGTCAGTTACAAAAGATACCGAATAGTCGATCTGCAGTTTTTTTCGGCAGAAACAACTCCACATGAAATTGAAATCATCGGTAAAGAGAAAAACCTTAGAAAAATGTTTGATGTCGGTAAAGCGGTCAAAGTACTGATACCATAGTAGGCGTCCCTTCGCCGAAGGGTCGCAACGGTTGATCGGGAACAAAAACAGGGACACTGTCGGCAAGTACGCCGACCAATGTTTTATGGACATTGGTCGGTTTATAAATGGAGTCTATTACTGTAATTCTTTTACTGTAATTCTTTAATTCGAATATTGCGAAAACGAACAGGTTCACCATGACCGAGAAAACCAATAACTCCTTTACGGCGATGCACTGCCGGACGATCTTTTCCGTCCGCTGTTGGTTTTGTCTTAAATTCATCAAGATCGGCGTCAATAATTGTTACACCATTTTGAATAATTTTAACTTTTGAACCGACAGCAGTTATTTCCTGATAATTCCATTGACCAACAGGTTTTAGGAAATCATGTTTTTCCGCATCACGTTTAGCAGGAACAATTCCGTAAATAGAACCGTTATATTGATAATCCTGTAGATTTTTGTATCGTTCAGAACTATTATCAAGAATTTGAATTTCCATACCGAAAACTCCTTCTCCATCTTTTTGCGGCGTAGCCCAAAGCGCAATACCGTTGTTACCGCCGGAAGGAAGTTGAAATTCGTAACGCAGTATAAACCCTTCATATTCTTTGCGGGTCAAAAGGTTGCCGCCTTTTCTGCAAACAATTTCTCCTTGCTCGACCGGATAACCGTTAATTGCCCCTTGCCAAATTTCCGGCGAAAGTTTCACTCCATCAAAAAGTAATTGGAAACCGTCCGCTTTTTCTTCCGAAGAAAGTAAATTGAGCGGTTGTTCCGTTGCATTTGTAACAAAACAAATGAAAACAAAACAAAGCAAAAACAAATGAAATTTTTTCATATTTAACCTTTCAAAATTAGTAATTGAAATATCTCTAAAATTATTTTTGTAATATCTCAATGATTTTGAGCAATTCAAGAACCGAGACGTTGTTTCGGCGAAACATTGCCTTTTGAATTACCCAAAACCATTGAAATATGACACGAATGTTTTAAGCGATCAGGAAATGCTTGGTAACTCATAACCTTTTCGTTGTTTCCGTGCAAGGAAACTTTGTGATTGGGCATCGCCGGTTGTTTCTGTTTTAGCGTCCCACGTAACATCACGCCCCAAACGAGCAGCAATACCGAGAAGATGACAAACATTCATCACCTGAACCGTTGAATTAACATCGGAAACCGGCTCACCGCCTTCTTTGATACAGGTTACGAAATTTTGTTGATGTCCTTCGATTTTCTTTCCCTTGTAAAATTTGGCAAAATCTTCCAACGGTAAATTCTTTTGCAGTTCCGGAGTTTCGGGATATGGTTTTGCGTAACCATTGCTCAAAAGTTGTCCTCCGATTTCTTCATAAGGTTTACCTTTAATTCGTTCAAGATTAGCGTGAATTTTTCCCTTAGTTCCTTCAAAAAGAATTCCAATGCCATCGGGACTTTGGCTGCAAACATCAATCACAACACCGCTGGGAAAATGACTTTCGATTTGAAATTTGTAAGGTGTGTTGTAACGGTCAGAAACGGTTGGATAACCATCTTTGAATGGTACCAGATGTTCTGCGGAAATTAATTTGATCAGGTTTGGTCCTTGTCCCGTTCCAACTTCGTTCAAGGCAAGCATCGCACTATCAACAAAGTGTGCGCCCCAATCAGTCAGTTTTCCGCCGTTGTACTCATACCAACCACGAAACTCGGAATGAGTCCGGCTATATTTGTGCCAAACATTTTTTCCTGAACCAACCATTTCTTGTGACGCTAAATAATCGGTCATCGGTGCCTGTCCCAACCATTTATCGAAATCAAGTGTTTCAGGAATAGATGCTTTAGGAATTGGGTTACTACAACTACGTCCGGGACCAATATCACACACAATCCGTTTCATATTACCAAGCATTCCTTTCCAACACATGATGATAGCAACCATAAATACATCGCGTTGACAACGTCGTTGCGAACCGACTTGAAGAACTCGATTATATTTTTTACATGCTTCTCTAATGAGTTTGTTTTCTTCGATGGTCAATGTTAAAGGTTTTTCACAAAAAACGTGTTTTCCTGCTTGCATTGCTTCGATGGAGATTTTGGTGTGCCAATGATCCGGCGTGGCGATATACACTGTATCAATATCTTTTCGTTCAAGAAGTTTACGATAATCTTTGTATTCGTCCAGTTTGAGTTTTTTACCATCAATACCTTTCTTGCCCCATTTTTCATCTTGGGCAAGTTCGAGGCGGAGT
>JAISNF010000621.1 GCA_031276415.1 Planctomycetaceae bacterium | reverse complement strand
TTTCGGTCATTGTTTGACTAATTTTTTCGGACGATTCACCTTTGCTTTTCTTGAGTTCGTTGTAAAGTTTTGGCATAAATTCATTGAGTTCCTTATCAACCTGTTCAACGGTTGTTGCGTCGTCAAAGGTTGGGATTTTCCGGTTTTCTTCCTGACTGAAAGCGGAAGAAATCATCAAACATAAAACAATCAGTAATGAAAAAATAAATCGGGACATCTTTAATTAAAGGGGGTTGTAAATGGGAAAAACTAATTGTTTCCCATTCGGGGGTTAATTTTTTACAAATATTGACGCCGCAATTTTTGTAATATTTCAATTAAAATATTACGAATTATCCGATACTTCTGATCTTTTTACAAGAACGTCCTTTATTTTTTCCTGAAATTAAATTGTTTCTATTTTTGGCGACATTTCAGCGTTTTCAGTGATTTCAATGTTTTTCGGAAACATTTTTTTTCGGACTATTTTACGAAATAGCGGTTCAGATTGATTCCGCCGCGTAATTCTTCTTCGAGCAATTGGATTCGATTTTCCAAATGTTCGATTCGGCGTTGCAAGACCGGAATGAGATTTTCCTCTTCGGCAACTTGTTTTTGTCGCGGAACAGACGGATAACCAAGATGACGCGATAACGCCGAAAAAAGATACATCGGATCACGTTTTCGTACCGCAAAAGCAATTCGCCCCTCGCGTTCCCCAAATAACGATACAACTTCCGTTTCGCCGTGTTTTTGTTTATAAAATTCACTTCGGTAAAAAATCATGTCCGCTAAGTCAACCAAACCAATCTGACGCCGCAAAATTTGAAGCCACGCTTTCCAATCGTCATTGTAAATATCGTCGCGAATAATCACTTCCAAACCGCGATCATAACCCAAACGGTTTCGGCAAAGTGTTTCAAATTGGTAAAAGAAAATTCCCTGAACCGGCGGATTTTGGCTTCGGTATTTTACTTCGTGAGCCAGAACTTCAAGCGCAATCCGAAAATCAAATCGTCCTTCTTCGCGTTCACTTTCCGCAATAACAAACGTCTGAAACGGCGTAAAATAATGCCCAAGCCGACTCATTGCCGCCGACAAAACACCGGTGTGCTTCATGTCCGTCAAGAGAAAATCCACTGCCAACGGTAATTGTGTTGTTGCCAGTAATTCGTTGCGGATCATTGCCAAAAATTCCTGCGTCGAAAAACCGTCATCCAGACGTAACCGAAACGCCTCAAAGAAAAATGCCTGTTCTATGTATTCTTCAAGCGGAAGCAAAACTGAATTGAAAATAAAAAATGAAAAAAAATAAATTCAGAAATAAACAATAAATGTAATCATTCACGGTAATAGGTTTAAATCGTAAAGACGCAATGTATTGCGTCTGTCTATTTTGTAATTGTTCAAGTAACGTAAAATGAGTGCCCTGAAAGGGCAACACAAGCCAGCCCGCCGCAACGCGGCGGGTTCAACGTTCCCCAATCAACGCCCTGAAAGGGCAGTATATGATAGTTGAGAGTGTATAGTTGATAGTGGAGAGTTTCGCAATGCGGAATTATAAATGTTTTGGCAATAATTCCGCTTGCGAACTATCCACTATCCACTATCCACTATCAACTTTCAACTATCAACTATCGTATGTTGCCCCTTCGGGGCGTAGGAAAATATCAATCAATCTTCTGGAATAGATTATTAAAACAGACTGTTACAAAAAAACCTGTAAATTCTGTTTATCCTGTCAAAATCCGTTGATCTTGTCAAAAAACAAAAACCGAATTGTCAAGTGTGATGAGTATATTACAACGATTTATTTTACTATTCATCGCAAACAACACGGAAACCGACATTGAAAACGGGTTGCCATGCTTCGTAGGGACGGCGTAAACCGCTTCGCGACCACTTCGGACGATCACGCCACGAACCGCCGCGAACAACCTTACGCAAATCCGTTGCGGAATAATTCGACGCCGTCCATTCCGCCACACTGCCGTGCATATCATGCAACCCCCACGGATTCGCCTGATACGCCCCAACTTCCTGCTGAATCATGTTGCCGTCGTCAATCCCTTCCGCTCTCGGAATAAACGCCTCAACATCCGGCGGATTATTGATCGGCTGCGGATTCACTCCACGAACAACAAATTTTTTCGTCTGCATGTCGGCAAGATTTTCCAATTTACCAAAATCCGCCGTCAAATCACCATACCACATCGGTGTTGCTGTTCCGGCACGGCAAGCCCATTCCCATTCCGTTTCCGTCGGCAACCGAAATTTTTTGCCGGTCTTTTGACTTAACCAATTACAAAATTCCGCCGCCTTGTTCCAATTAATCCGAATAACCGGTTGCTCCGGTTTGTTCGCAGGATAACCCGGATGCGTATGGTCTTTACACCATTGGTCAATAAACCGGCTGTCATGTTTCGGATCAAATTGATTATAAAGCCGGTTGGTTACTTCGGTTGTCATCATCCAAAACGGCTTACCGATTTCCGCAACACTTCGCGGCAATTCATCAGCAAAACCGCCATCATCGCCCTTCACAAATTTTCCAGCCGGAATCCACGCCAACTCAATCGAAATATCGTCTGTAACTTTAACCGTTTGATTTGGTTTTGTTTGCAACGTTTTTGCCGTTTGAGCGTCGAAGGGCCAATTCGGAACAGTCGGAGCAGTATAATCCAATTCAATTTTTTCCGGTTTGATAAACTCAATATTCGTCGGCAATTCAAGACCGGCGTAAGGATCATCGTCGGGATTGAGATCAATATCGGCGTATAACGACCGCAATTCTGTTGCGCGAGCCGCAACTCCTG
>JAISNF010000613.1 GCA_031276415.1 Planctomycetaceae bacterium | reverse complement strand
TGTCTGGTATTTGAAACCAATTCAGATTTACGGACAAATTCGTCATCGTATTATTTCAAAAACGTTTTCTCCTGATTATTGGAAAAAACGTGCGGAAAATATACAACTCGGCAATTGCGTCTGGAATCCAATCGAAAACTTTTTGCCGCCAGGACCTCAACTAAATAATGTGAATTCAATAAAGAACGGTGTCCTCACTTTCCTAAATATCGAACAAAATATCGGCTATCCCCCCAATTGGTCAACAAAAATGCCCTCAAAATTATGGGAATATAACCTCCATTACTTTGAATATATTTTTGCACTTGATTATGATAACGCTAAATTTCTTGTACAAAATTGGATTGAAAATTATCCGCTAAAACGTTACAAAAGCGGTTGGGAACCTTATCCCGTTTCGTTACGAATAATGAATTGGACGGTATTTTTTTTCGGTCAACATCTCGACAAAATAATATCCGATATTGAATTTCAAACGATATTAAAAAAAAGTTTAATATTGCAAGCGATTTGGCTTGTCTATCGCTTAGAATATCATCTTCTCGGAAATCATTATTTAGAAAATGCCGCCGCTTTGTCGTTAATCGGTTCCTGTTTCAACAATCCGAAAATTAAAAATTGGTTTCAAATCGGTACGAATATTCTTCGACGCGAACTCGCCGAACAAATTCTTGACGACGGAATGCACTTCGAACGTTCACCAATGTATCATTCGCGTATCGTTTATTTGTTAAAATTGTTACACAATACGGGGAATCAGGATTTGCAAAAAATTGTTACTCCTTACTGGAACAAAACGGTTGAAACGTTAGAAAAACTATGTCATCCAGACGGTCAAATCGCTTTATTCAATGATTCCGCATTGGGAATTTACAATCATCCGAAACAATTTTTTCAGAACAAAAATATTGACGAAACAAAAAATATTCAATTGATTGATGCCGGTTATTTCGGTGCAAAAACAAACAATGGTCATTATATTTTATGCGATGCCGGAAACATCGGACCGGATTATTTGCCGGGTCATGCTCATGGTGATATTTTTTCGTTTGAACTTTCATTTTCCGGTAAAAGAATGATTGTGGACAGTGGAGTGTACGATTATATTGATTCACCGAATCGAAAATACAGCCGTTCCACTGCGGCTCACAATACCGTCGAAATTAACGGGCGGGATCAATGCGAATTTTTTGATGCATTTAAGGTTGGTCGTCGTGTTTATCCCTGCCATGTTTTTTTTGAGACATTAACATTTGGATTCCGTTTGAGCGGCGAACTGCACCACAACCGGAAAACAATTCATCATCGGTTATTCGAATGGAATCATAATGGAATACTTAAAATTATAGACCGAATCAATACACGTCAATCAACTAAAATAATCAGCCGGTTTCATTTGCATCCCGATTGTAAAATTATTGAACAAAAAGATAGTGAAATGATCATGGAACGTGATTCTGTACGATGGAAATTAACTTGTTACGATTATCCGCTTACTCTCGGTCATTTTGATTATTCGCCTGAATTGGGTTTGAAAATGCACGGTAATGTCATTGAATGTCTTGTTTCGGAATCTGTTATCAAAAATCGTTCACTAATATTACAAACAGTTATTAAAATAATAAAATAATGCGAATACTCATATTTACGCACAATTATTATCCTGAAGGCAATGCGTTAGCGTCACGTTTTACGGCGATGTGTCGATATTGGGTTGTTTCGGGACATGAAGTTCAGGTCATCACGAATACTCCCAATTTTCCAACCGGTCATATTTTTGATGGTTACAAAAATAAATTCGTACAACATGAAATGCTGGACGGTGTTCATGTTACACGCGTTTGGACATACATTACGCCTAATAAAGGTACATTAAAACGAATGATTAATTTCATTGTGTTTATGTTCATGTCTGTTTGGATTGCTCTGTTTCAAAAACGTCCTGATATTATCATCGGTAGTTCACCGCAATTTTTTGCGGCTTGGGCGGGATTAATTTCGTCACGACTCCATTGGCGGCGTGTTCCATTTATTGCTGAAATTCGCGATCTGTGGCCTGATTCCATTGTTGCCGTCGGAGCGATGAAAAATAAAAAATTACTGGCAATAATTTATCGGCTCGAAAAACTACTTTACCAATGGTCAACACATATTGTTACAGTTGGTTACGGTTACGCCGAAGATTTGAAAGATAAAGGTGTAGCGGAAGAAAAAATTTCAATTATTCCCAATGGTGTTGACAGTGAATTGTTTCTGAACCAATTGCCCGACGAGAATTTTCGCACAAAATATAATTTGGAACATAAAATTTCTTGTGCCTATATTGGAACAATCGGTATGGCTGCCGGACTTGAAATCGTACTCGATGCCGCCGAACAACTTCAAAAAAGTAATCGCAACGATATTATTTTTTTTCTGATCGGCGACGGCGCAGAGCGTGAAATATTACAAAAAAATGCGGAAAACCGCCAACTCAATAACATTATTTTTACAGGAATGTTGCCCAAAAATAATGTGCCGGAAATTCTTGCCGCTATTGATATTTGTTTTGTTCATTTGAAAAAGAAACCGTTATTTACCCGTGTTTTACCGTCCAAAATATTTGAAATGGCGGCGATGAAGAAACCGATTATTCTTGGTGTTGAAGGTTTTGCCGCACAATTAATCCGTGAAGCGGACGCCGGAATTTGCATCGAACCGGAAAATACCAACAATTTTCTGGAAGCACTCGAACTTCTTGTACAACAACCCGAACTTCGAAAAAATTACGGTGAACATGGACAACAACACGTCCTCAAATATTATAACAGAAAACACCTCGCTGAAAAATATATTCAAATTATAGAATCAATCAAAAATCACCAGAGTCTCTTGAAAACATAAGATTTTCTACCATGATAAATCTGTTTGGAGTAATATGTCCACTTCCAAAAAACTCCAGTTGTACATCGAAATCATCTGCGCTCATTTGTGAAATCTGCGGACATATTTAAAAATAATCTGTGTCCTCTGTGGACAAGTTTATTGGTGTCATTGGCGGATTTATTTTGATTTATTGGGGGTGGTCTTGATATTGTTATATTGTTATGCGAAAATGTTTTTTTCCGTTTAATTTTCTTTCAACGGTTGTTTCAAAGTTGTTTCAAACCAATAATCCTAATTTTCGGAGAATTAACTATGACAGAATCTAAAAGTGTTGCGTTTGTTTATCCAAGACTGTGTATTGCGTATTTTTTACAATTTGCTATTTGGGGCAGTTGGGCGGGAGCACTCGGCGGTTATGCGGGGCGCATTCTCGAAATGCCCGGTTGGCAAATCGGTTGGCTTTACGCCGCTATCCCACTCGGAGCCGTCATTTCACCGCTCTTCATCGGTCCTATCGCTGACCGTTATTTTGCGGCACAAAAAGTCGTTTCGCTGCTCCATTTCATCGGCAGCCTTTGTTTACTTGCGTGCGGCGGGCTTTGTATCACAGGAAATCAGTCCTTTGCCGTGTTGATGACGTTGATTCTTTTGTCCGGAGTGTGTTTCATGCCGACAATTGCGTTGGTCAACTCCATCGTGTTCAAACACTCCAAAGAAGGAAGTGCACCGTATGTTTTTGTTTTTGGAACCATTGGCTGGATTGTGGTCAATCTGTTTATTGCCGCATTTCTTGGCGGGGCAGATCAACCCTACTTCTTTTTTGCCGGTGGCGGCGCAAGTTTGCTGCTTGCTCTTTATAGTTTGACATTGCCCGATACTCCGCCCAAAGGAGCGGCAGTTTCCGGTGAACAACACGGTTCTTTGGGTGATGCACTCGGTCTTGGGGCGTTGAAATTGTTCAAAGATTTCGGGTTTG
The DNA here is from genome assembly GCA_031276415.1 of Planctomycetaceae bacterium. Classification (GTDB taxonomy): domain Bacteria; phylum Planctomycetota; class Planctomycetia; order Pirellulales; family Thermoguttaceae; genus WRKP01. The sequence goes on along the minus strand of JAISNF010000613.1, from coordinate 674 downwards.
CATTTTTCGTAATTTGTGCGTTTTTGGCAAGTATTCCTGCTTGCAATTTCTTTTTCCCGTTTCAGGAACCTTACCTAAATCAACACGGTTATCCTTCGCCGTTGGCTTTGACAACTCTGAATCAATTTTCCGAACTCTTTTTCATGTCGCTTCTTCCTTTGGCAATTGGAGTCATCGGTTTGAAGTGGGTTCTTGTTCTTGGAATTGGGGCATGGTCATTGCGGTATTTTGTTTTTATGGTTCCGACATTTGAGTTTGCCATATTGGGTTTGTTGTTGCATGGTTTTTGCTACAGTTTTCTTTATGTTGCCGCTTACATGTATGCGGACAAAAAAGCGCCCGCCGATCTCAAAGCAAGTGTTCAAAGTCTGATGGCTTTTCTGCTTCTTGGTGTTGGTCAGGTTTTGGGCAGTCAACTGTACGGATATATGCGTGATCTCCCGCAAAACACACCGAAAATTACCAAAACTGAAGAATCAGGAAAAACATTGCCGCAATGGAACGACATTACGATGGTTGATTCCGTGTGGCGGTATTTGGATTTAGGAAAAACCGTAACCGATTTGCTCAATAAAAATGAAGCACAGGAAAAAGAGTTGGTATCTGATCTTGGTTCGTTGTTGGACACGGATAAAAACAACAAAATCAGTGCCAAAGAGTTTGCGGTTGCACCG
>JAISNF010000590.1 GCA_031276415.1 Planctomycetaceae bacterium | reverse complement strand
GCTACTGAGGTTGTTTTGTTTGGAAAAATTAGGTAAAAATGAGGTTTGGTGAAACAATGACAATACGTTTTCGCAAATTCCACTGAATAGTTACAAATAAAAAAAATACCAACTTTTTTTAAATAGCCGTGAACGGTTACAAATTTTTTACGATAATTATTGGACGATAATTATCGGGAACTTCAAAAGTTTCCGCTATTTTCTGCTACAACTCCTATCATCGCGAGAGCAAACCATATTATCAGCACAAGAATACCAGCAATCAATGCAATCAGATTACATTGAAATGCTGTTCGGGAATGTTTGATCGCCTCTTCGTAACGCCCCGCAGCAAATGCCGTTTTACATTGAATCGAAAAAATCAGCGCAGCAATCCCAAGCGGCAAACAACAGAATACAAGCGACAAAATCGACCAAATAAGATAATCTGCCGGTGCCGGTATGGTGTTGTAGGGTGAGTAAGGCTGCTGAAAATTCTGTTGCTGCGGCGGACTTCCACAGTTGGGACAAAAATTTACGTTTTCTTCTAAAACGGTTCCACAACGTGAGCAATTCATTGTTTCCTCCAAAATCTGTTGACGAAATTATTTTTGCCGTTTTTTCTCCGATAGTTAAACGGCATTGTTTCAGTATTCTAGTTTCCCTCAAAAAAAATACAAGTAGGCGGAAAATCAGAACGTTTTGAAAAAATTCCGGTAAATTCAATATAAGATTCAATAATGGAAACTTCTAAAAATCACAAATTTATTTTTATTAACCACAGAGAACACAGAGTTCACAGAGAGGAAATTTTAAAAAATTATTTTAGATTAAAAATCAATGATAATATTAGGAAACTTCTAAAAACATTGTTTTTAAAAATCATATCCTTAAAAATAAGGACTTGTAAATATTTTTCGTCTAAAAAAGTAACTTTTTTAGAAGTTGCCATTAAATAACGTTTCGATTCCAATTAAAAATTCACTCTGTGTTTTCTGTGTCCTCTGTGGTTAATAAATTAGAAGTTCCCTTATGAATTTCCAACCTCACAGATTGGCAACGATTTCTGTAATTTTCTTGCAACGTTTTTTAATTTGTTCCCAATTTCCTTCGGCGATGTCGGTTTTGGTGGCAATCCATGTTCCGCCGCAAGCCAACACGGTTGGAATTGCAAGATATTCCGCTAAATTTGATTCGGAAACTCCGCCGGTCGGTATGAATCGGACGCCGGTATGAGAATAAGGTGCGGAAAGTGCCTTGAGCATCGTAATGCCGCCCATTGCCCCCGCCGGAAAAAATTTCAGTACGTTAAAATTCATTGCCAACGCCGATTCAATCTCGCTCGGTGTACAAATTCCGGGAACAAACGCCCATTCCAATGATTCTGCCAAATCAATGATTTCCGCATTCAACCCCGGTGCCACGCCGAATTTCGCTCCTGCGTGAATAGCGTCATGAACATTTGTTGGGGTTAAAACTGTTCCGGCACCGACACAAAGTTCCGGTCGTTTTTCTGTAAGTGTTTGAATAACTTCCGCAGCGGCTGGAGTCCGAAACGTAATTTCCGCCAACGGCAAACCGCCCTCAAGCAACGCATCCGCCAACGGCAATGCCGCTGAAACATTTTCAATAGCAATCACCGGAATAATCCGGTATTTTTCAATCGTTTCAAAAATAGTGTGCATAATTGTATTAAGAACTGCAATGTTCAAAAAAAAAAAAAGTTAAAATGTTAAAAAGGTTAAAGGGTTGGATATTTGATATTTACAGAAACGTTAATTGATCTTTTTCAAAGACAAAAATCGATTTTTGTACGAACCAAACGGCAACAGGTGATCTTTTTTCCAGATTCTGATACAATAATATCCCGAATCTGTTTTTGCGGCTCCTGATTTTTCTGCACTTCGGATTGAGGCGTGGTTTGCTGTTGAAATATCGATAAAAACACGTTTTTTTCCGATTACCGTACAACGTCGGCAAATTTCACGAATACATTTCGGTCCCCAACCTTGCCCGCGACTTTCCGGTTTAGTGAAACAAACGGAGATAAACGCTTCCTCTTCTTCCAGCCGAAACAATAAACCGTACATACGTTTTGCCTGAACAGCGCAAACTGCATAAGTATGAATTGTTTCGTTTTTTATTCCGAGCAAAAGATATTCGTGATGACTTTGCACAAAACTTTTCATAAACGCATCTCTTTTCGAATCAATATCGTAACATCCCAAACATTTCATCCGGTCAATATCCTCTTCTGTTGCGATTTTCCAGATGATGCCGGAATCGTTGCCGGCAGGGGCATCTGAATTATTGTTTAAATTATCATCCGAATAATTATCCGAATCATTATTTTTGAGATGAAATTCAAAAATCCAAAGTTGATCGATCCAAAAAATTTCTTTAACAATTCCCCAAAATTTCCTGAACCGGCTTTGGTCTGCCCATTGATTCAACCAGGTAATCATGATTAGAAATAGTGAGTGATTTTGTTTTGTAAATATCTAACATCGATTTTGAAATTAACAAGGTCATGTATTATAAATGAAAAACTTGGGAAGTTAAAGACATCTAGCAAAAAATATCTTTTGCCGAAGTTTTGAAATATCCGAACAACATTAATGTAAAATATTGTTATCTCATTTTTTATTTTAGAACGTGGTCTTTACTTTATCATTTGATTTGCTATCATTTCGTATTACTCATGAATGATTATAAAATAGACAATTAATTTTTATTTGAACAATTATACCATGTTGAATAATCAATTTTATCCGTTTTTATTTTTTAAGACGGTTATTATTTCCGTTTTGTTTTTTTCATTTCCGGTTTTTGGGAACGAATATCTTGGACCGTCGGATATTGTGGTCGATGAAAGCGGAGTTTTCCTTTATATTCTGGAACGTGATGCGCGGCAAGTCAGGAAAATTGATACAGAAAAAGAAACCCAATCGGAACTTTTGCCTTTGCCCATTATTCCCGAACGCATGAGATGGTTTCCCGATAAACAACATCTTGCAATTATCGGCGGTTGTTCTTCGGGACATCTTCTGATTATTGACACGAAAACATTCGCAATAACTGCGGACATTCCTGTTGGTCATTCTCCGTCAGATATTGCAATATTTCAGGGGCACGGTCAAACGATTATTTATGTTACGAATCGGTTTGATGGAACGATAACAGTGATTGAACAAAATAAGATAACAAATAATTTCAAAGCGGGACGTGAACCAATTGCCATAACAATAACACCAGACGGACAAACATTGATAGTTGCCGGACATATTCCCGAAGACTCTTCGCTCTGTTTCGATATTTCATCGCGAGTCCGATTTATTGATACGCAAACAGGACAGGCGGAAGCCATTCGGCTTGATGTCGGAGCCATCAATCTCCGCGATATTCTTTTAAGTTCGGACGGGCAATATGTTTTCGTAACCGGCGGTATCGGACATTTTCAGCAGATGCCCAATAGTGTAACAGGCGGTTGGATGAACGAAAATGTTCTTTTTGTTGTAGATATTGTTCATCGTAATGTTGTAACATCATACCGGTTGGATGAATACGGTATTGGTTCTGCCAATCCTTGGGGGCTTTCACTTTCAGAGGACAAACGTTTTTTGGTTCTTGCTGCTGCGGGAAGTTGCGATATTCTGCTCATCAATATGGCTCATTTTGTTACGATGCTTGACAATTATTCCGGTCGGAAAACAAAACCGCTCACATCGTCGGATATTGCAATTTCTGATACAGCACTCTCCGATACAGTATTATCCGATACAACATTATTAGATACTGCGCTTCCGATACGGATGAAAATTCCTGTTGGTTTGAAAGGAGTCAGACATGCGGTTATGTCGAAAAACGGGATTTTTGCAACAGCGTATTTTGAAGATTCTGTTATAAAAATTGTTCCTCATTTTTCTAAACCGACCGGATTTATTGCCGGAATTTTGCCGCATGATCAACTTGTTATTCCAAGAAATCGCAACAAGAATTTTCTTGACAATTCCGCAACACAAATATACAATAATTCCGAAAACAATAATTTTGAACGTGATAATTCCGTACAAAATAATTTCGTACAAAATAACTCCGAGACAAATTTGTTTCGATTTATTCCTTTGCCTTCTTTTGTTCTTTCGCCGGGTATTTGGTTTGAGCGAAGTGTTGCGAGGTTGGGAGCAGAGCCGGTTTGGACGGAAATTCGTTACGGTGAAATGCTTTTTCATGACGCAATTTTGTGTCAGGAACATTGGCAAAGTTGTGCGACATGCCATCCTGATGCACGAAGTGATACGTTAAATTGGGATCTTTTGAATGATGGACCGGACAATCCCAAGAATACGAAGAGTTTATTTTTGTCTCATAAAACGCCGCCGAGTATGGCGCATGGAGTTCGGGATCGGGCGGAAACGGCGGTTCGAAAGGGTTTTGAAACGATATTGATGATACCTGCAACAGAAATAAACGCACGGGCGGTTGACGCTTATCTGAATCATTTGGAACCGATTCCGAGTCCGCATCTAATTTCTGTTTCAGGTCAAAAAAACGGCTTGAGCGAATCGGCGAAACGGGGGCGTCGGATATTCAATCAATCGGGATGTTCGTTATGTCATCCTGCGCCGTTATTCACCGATTTGCGTAAACACGATGTTGAAACAAGATCGCTTGTTGATTCAAGTCCATTTTTTGATACACCGTCATTGTGTGAAGTTTGGCGGACATCCCCTTATTTGCATGATGGGCGTTACAAAACGATTCGTGAATTGATCACCGAAGGAAAACACGTCAACATTGATCATTGTCTTGACCGATTAACAGACAAAGAAATTGATGATCTGACCGAATACGTTTTATCGTTATAATTTATTTTTGCGAAACGTAAAATGTCGAATTTTTCTGCAACGATTTGTTATGACGCGGAAATTTATATTACAATTATTTGTGATCATCGGTATTTTCTGCGGGCGTGAATAGTTCTTTAATTTTATAAATTGTTTCGTCAAGTTTGGCGTGTTCGGCAACATTTTGTTGCAAAAATTGATCAATAACAGGTTTCATTTTAATAGCGTAATCAATTTCAGGATTGCTTCCGTTACGGTAAGCACCGATGGAAATTAAATCTTCGTTATCGAGGTACACGCCGAGTAATTTTCGCAACAGCCTAGCCGCTTTCAAATGATCGGGATCGCAGATGTCCGGCATCAATCGCGAAATGCTTTCAATAGGATCAATTGCCGGATAATATCCGCGTGTACTTAGTTTTCGTGACAGCCAGATATGTCCGTCAAGCAATCCGCGCACGGCATCGCCGATTGGGTCGTTTTGATCGTCTCCTTCGACCAGGACGGTAAAGAATGCGGTTATTGTTCCTGTTACAGAGCGTCCGGCTCTTTCGACTAATTTTGGTAACATTGCAAAGACGGAGGGCGGATAACCTTTTGTTGTTGGCGGTTCTCCGGCGGCGAGTCCGATTTCTCGTTGCGCCATAGCGAATCGGGTTAGCGAGTCCATCATTACCAAAACATTTTTTCCTTGATCGCGAAAATATTCGGCGATTGCCATTGCGGTCATGGGAGCGCGTACCCGCATCAATGCCGGTTCATTTGATGTTGCAACAATAACGACACTTTTTTTCAAACCTTCGTTTCCCAAATCACGTTCAATAAAATCGTTTAATTCGCGTCCGCGTTCACCGATCAATCCTATAACAATAATATCCGCATTTGTGTAACGTGCAATCATGCCGAGTGTTACACTTTTTCCGACACCGGAACCGGCGAAGATACCAAGTCGTTGTCCGCATCCGCAAGTCAGCATACCGTCAATGGCACGAATACCGGTTGAGAGAATTGTGTTGATACGCGGGCGTGAACTGGCGGACGGCGGATCATTATTGAACAAAATTCTATCTTCAAGAACCGGCAACGGCAAATCGTCAACAGGTTTTCCTTCGGCATTGAGAACACGTCCCAACAAATTTGTACCGACACGGAGCCATGGTAACGTTTTTATGAGTCTAATTCTGTTACCGCGCCGGACACCGGTGATGTCGCTGTACGGATAAAGGATTGTGAGTTCGTCTTTGAAGCCGATCACTTCGGCGACAAGCGGTTCATTACCAGGTCGGTCAATTTCTGCAACACTTCCGACCGGACTGGGAAAACCCGCCGCCGCAATTGTCATTCCGTGTGTCTGAACAACCGTTCCCACAAGCCGCACCGGCATAATTTTTTGAATATGATCTTCAAGAGTTTTCATCAGTTAATTTTAAATTTGATTAATTAGTATGTTTTTCGTTATAAAATGTCGTAGCGTTTTGGTGGATTTTCTGATGGTTTTATTGTTCATTTTTATTCATTATCTTTTTCACATAGTCTTGATCACTAAGACGAAGACGAGCATATTCGAGTTTCATTCGTTTTCCGTCCATTTTCTCAACGGTAACATACTTTCCTTCATAAGAAATAAATTTACCTTTGACTTTAATATCACCGATGTAAGTTTCCCATTCGTGCCAGATTTCTGTTGTAACATCAACAACTTTTTCTTCTTCTTCAAACCACCATGGTTCTTTTTCCCGTGTGATGGCTTCCGACGCAAGAAAAATATCATGGAAAACGCTTTCCTTTTGGGACATATTATTGTACCAACATTCATCGGAAATAACTTGGAAAAAATTTTGGGATTCACCTTCTTCATAATCTTTTAAATTAAATCTATACCATCTATCATTTTCTTTATAAAAACAAATTGGGTGGATTAGTGGATTATGACGATTACCATCTTCACTTTTTTCTGTTCTTCTGGCAATAATTGCAGCAAAATTATCTTTTCGAACTTCTCCCATATAATCAATTTGAATATTCATTTTTTTATGATAATTTAAGATAATTTTATCAAAGTTATCTTTAGTGATATTTTCTCCTTTATCCGCATAATATTTTTGTATTATATTCCATTTTGTTTCTGGATCTCTATCATCATTTATTCCATTTATCCATTCACTAAATTTTTCAGAAATGGGTTTATTTGTTTGAATAAGAATTTTATACATTGCTAAGTCAAGAAGAAGCGGCGAGCGATTTTGATTCGTTTCAATATCATTAACGGCTTCTTTACCCAAATAATTGATAGTCGGATTATACAGTTTGAACAAGTATTTTGTCTGACCAATTTGTATTTCCTTAAATTTTTTCGCTTCGTTAATGTTTATTACATTCTTGATAGAATTAACTTCCTCAACAGCAAAACAAATGGAATAAGAAAATACTGTAGATACAATCAGAGTGAATATAAACATTAATTTTGTGAACATAAATTGTCTCCTAAATTTTGTTAAGTTTACTAAATATAAAAAACATCAATATGTTTTGGGGAGATAATAATGGGAACTTCTAAAAACTCAAATATACTTTTTAAAACCACAGAGAACACAGAGTTCGCAGAGATGAAAAATTTGTATTTATTCAGTAATGTTTTGGTTTAGTAGAAATTCCGTGATATTTCCTAAGTCCCGCAGGGACGGGATTATGCATAACCGTAGGTGTAGCGAAGCGGAACCTACGGAAACCTGATAACACCAAACAAAGCCCCGCATGGGGCGAGATTATCAGCCCGAACAACCATAATCTCGCCCCGTGCGGGGCTTTGAAAAATCGTGTTGGGTGTTGTCGATCCGTAGGTTGCGCTTCGCTACACCTACGGTTATGCACCTCACACCCCTGGCGGGGTTAAGATTGAAATTTAAAAATTTCCTCTGTGTCCTCATGGTTAATAAAAATAAATTTGTGGTTTTTAGAAGTTCCCTAATGGACTTCTGATATAACTTATAAACTTTGCAAAAATCCGGTTATTGATTTTAATTTTCACTTTTTGCCGTTCTCTTTTTGAGTTCTTCAAATACAATTTGCGTAAATTTTTCGTTCATTTTATGTTTTTTTAAGAGTTCAATAAGTTCTTCATCATTATTGGGTTTCATTGAATAAAAAATGGTAATAAGTGCAATGACAACAGGTTCCCATTCATTTTTCATATCATGCAAAAAATGTTGATGTTGATATTCATAGAAAGGTTTTGTTTTTTCAGCGGCTATTTTCAAATATTTTTGAGCGGCTTTTTCTCTAATTTCCAAAATGGCTTTTTCCCGTTCCGTTTCATTTTTAATATCTTTTGTTTTAAACTCTGCTTCCAATTGAGCATTGATACCAACTGCGGCATAAATAGCGTTAACTGCTCCTGGTTCCATGGGTATTGATTCTAATGTCCATGTATCATCAATTTCAGCAATCATTTTTTGCCAAATTGTCAGCAACTGGTCAATTCGTTTTTTTCGAAGTTCTTGATCAGGAACTTCACGAAGATTACTACTATACACAGTTTTAGGGTACAGTTTTTTACGACATTGAAATTCGTAACTGGCAAGTATGTATTCAAAAGTACGAAGTTGGTTAATCAAAGCACTCCAACATCGAGGTTTTACATCAATATCAATAATACTTGTTGCCAAACGCATCACTTCTTTTCGGAGTGTTGGTTCCGTTTCAAAAGACGGCTGAACCAACCAAAGAATCTGTTGAACCCGATCAATATACAATTCGTCATTTTGTGTATAACGGATATTTTTATAAATATTCGTAACTTTTGCTAAGTCGTTATTATTGATCAAAGTAAGCGTATCATTTAATAATTGATTAAATTCATCCTGACTCATTTTGGCAATATCAATATTGGTACGATCATTTTGTTCACCGAATGCCATGAAATATTGTATCCAAACAGTGCCGACAAATATTGCCACAAATAATGTACGTCTTTTCATAGTTATCTCCTTAATTTTTTGAGATCAATAAAAAATAATATTTTAACAAATTTTAACTCTTTGCAAAAGTCTTGTTACAACAACAAAGCGAGAGGCAGGCAACATTTCGTCTGAAGGGTCATAATTGACTTACTTAACGCGAAATGTTGACTACCTCTTGGATCGCTAAACATTAACGAAATTTCGTTATTCAAGTTCGATCACACTCAATGTCGAAGGTTCGTCACTGGCGGTGTTGAGCAGTTCGGGGAAGGGCCAATCGAAATTGGCAATAATTAATTTTTTTCCAATCACAATCGGTTCACATGGCTGATCAAGTGAACCGTCGGCTCCGTCCGTATTTTGGCTTTCCCAAATCGTTTCAAATACAGCAGGTTTACCCAATTCCGGCGGTGTAAAAGCGTGAACGGCATTGCTCGCCGAATCGGTTACGTAAACTTTGTTGGTTCCTTTGTCATAGTAAATTCCATCACAGCAATGAAAATATTCTCCCGCAGGATGAATAATATCAACAGTTCCCTTGCCTTCCGCATCAAAAACAAGACGGTACATTTCACCGTTACCAAAATTACCGAAATACACGATTCCGTTTGAATCGGCAGTAATTCCATCCGGTCCGCCATTCCCGCCGCCGGCAATCTTTTTGACCTTGCGAAGTGTTACACAATGCGGATCGTCTTCCGCTTTTTTGAGCGGATTCAATTTAATTGGCGGATTTTCACCGGAACCGGCTTTCAGAATTTCGTCTTTGCCAAACTTCCAAACACAACCACTGCCAAATTCACCCTCCAAATCAAGGAACGTGTCCGTGAGCAACACTTTATCGCCAAGCCAAAGAATTGCGTTCGCCAGTTTCACTCCCTCGACAACAACTTCCACTTTACCCGTCGGTTTATCACCGTCCATTAAAACACGGAGAATCCGCGACTTGTTGGTTGTATCGAAAAAATATTGATTATCGCAAACGTAAAGATGTCCGTCCGGTCCAAAATCAAGCCCCATTGGTCCAATTTGCTTTGTTGACGGAACCTGAATGTTTTCAATCTCTTCAAATATCAACACCGTTTCAGTCGTTCCATCAGAATTGACCTTCACCAAATATGCCGGATGAATTTTTGCACCTTTATCACCCGGTCGACGGTTAAAGTTCGGACAAGAAAGAAAAAGTGTACCGGTTTTGTCATTGACCGTCATACCGTCAGGATTGTGAAATTCGGCGGACAATTTTGCGAACACTTTAGGTTTTCGTGCGGCGTTCTTTGCCGGATCGAATGCCCGTTTAATTTTGTAACCTTTGATAATATCAAGGATTTCCTTTGGTTTACCGGCAGCATTACCAAGAAGCGAATCAACTTCTTTTTCGCCTCCGGCAACAGCCGTTTCAACTTTTCCGACAACCTTTTCCGCTGTCTCTTTAATTGTTTCAACGGCTTTAAC
>JAISNF010000587.1 GCA_031276415.1 Planctomycetaceae bacterium | reverse complement strand
CGTATTCTTTCACGGCGTTTGAAATCGCCTCCGACATCGCTTCAGAAAAAAATCAATTCAATTCAAAATCTTGCAAAACTGGATGAGTTAGCCGATTTTGCATTAACTTGTGTTTCGTTGGACGAATTTGCAACAGCGTTAAAATAAAAAGTTAAAATAAAAAAATATGTTGAATATTATGAAATTAAGACGCAACTTTAGATCGGTAAACGTAAGATATTAGGTGTTTTTTTTCCAAAAGTTTTTTCAAAAGGTTGTTCACCTTTTGATTAACTAACTACTAATTTTTGATTAACATGGCACGTGAAAAACCAAAAGAGGCTGGGGTTCCTGAATGGGTATTGACCTATGGGGACATGATGTCGTTGTTGCTTTGTTTCTTTATCATGCTTTACTCAATGAGTGTTATTGCAACGATTAAATTTGAAGCGGTGGTAGAATCGCTTCAGAAAAATCTGGGTTATTCAGGTTCGAGCAAAACACCAAGCCGGTCAAATAAACCTACGTCCCAACGTTCCACGACCACAGAACGTTCCAATCGTTTAGCCTCGCTTACCGGCGGTCAACCGATTGTTTCCGCACGCGGCGAACATGCTGAAGTTCGAACAATTCGTATCAATGAAGAACGAATTAAAGGCGGAGTGATTCAGTTTGATCTTGGCAGCGACGCATTGACGACTCAAGCCAAACAAGATATTGATGCGATTTTGAGTTCTCTTGTAGGTTCGCCTTTCAAAATTATGATTAAAGGACATGCTGCATCTTATGAATTGCAAGGTCCTTATCAACAGGATATTGATCTTGCGTATGCTCGTGCGGTGAATGTTCGTGATTATCTTATTTCGCGCGGACTCAAGGCGAAGTTTTTTCAATTAGCGGTTGTTGGTTCTCACGAACCTCTAAACCGTGCTGTTTTACCGCCTGGTATTGATCCGAAGGCGGTTAATTCTGTGGTTGAAATTATTCTTCTTGATAAAACTGTTCGGAATTTACAAGATAATTCAAATAGCGACAGTTTGGAGAATATTCCCATTCAATAATATTTACGTCGACAATTTATGTTCAATAATGTTCCTAATTCAGTGATGTTTCCATTCGGTAGGGAACGATAATACTGTACTGTAATTTACCAATTGATCCTACTCACGCTGATGTCCAATACCAAACATCGAAATGTCAATACGAAATCCGTTTATCTTGCGATTGTGATTTTGGTGGCGGTTTTTACGTACTATATTGTTTCAACGGCGCAACGGAATTACCGTGTTCGCGAAGTCAAAAACAATTCGTATTTATTTTTTCCGAAAAGTGTAAAATTTGGGGATGAAACGTTATCGGGTGAAGTATTTCGCGGAATGGAAACTGCTCGATTTGAGAAAGACCGTGAATTGATTTCCGAAATAAAAAAGGTCATTGATCAAAAAGAAACTCCTTCTGAAATTTTTAAGAACAATTTTTCTGAGAAGGTCAATATCGCAACAATTTTGAATAATGCTTTTCATCTTGACAATGACGAAGAATTAATGATACTTCGTAACGCTGCGCCCAAAGAATACGAATGGAGTATTAGCGGCGAAACGCTGGAACAATTAAGCGGGATATTAGAGCGTTTTGAACCCAAACGTCAGAATATTCGTAACGCATTGAATCGTCCTGACGTACATTTTTATTTTATATTTGAGCAAGACGAGGAATTTGGTGAAATTATAGATGTTCAGGCTGCCGGTTATTTGGAAGATTATCTTTTGTTGGAAGAATATGCGATTGGTCTGGCGCTTCGTGATGGTCGGATTGAAGATGCGTTGGATTCATTGGTGTACGTTTTTCGGATTGCTCAATTAGCGTCGGAAATTGCGGTACCGGCGGTTCGGTCATCGGCGGCAATGATTCGGTTGCGTGCGGTGGACATAATGCAAACGATAATTTTGAATCCAAAATTTACGAAACGGTATTTAAGCGGTTTGTACGAAATGCTTCGGGAACAATTGGAACATTGGACACCGGATCGGGCGGTTTGGGTTGTTGATCGTGCCAGCGGCATGAAAACATATCACCGAATATTACAATACGGTCTCGCCGCCGCTTTAACACCGGAAGAAATTAACGATTTGGAAAAACGCGGTTTGCTGGTTTTCATTTCGCGAAAACAAAAGAAACGAAAAAATAATAATACAAATAATAATGGCAACAATAATATAGAAGAGGACGAAGTAAAAGAAACGATTATTTTGAAAAACAATTTTTTAAAGTCTCATATTGCGGATGAGATTTTTTATTTGCAATCAATGCAAAAAATTATTGACGTGTGCAAAAAGCCGTTTTATCAGCGTATTCCGGTTTTGGATGATGTTAATAATGAGATACTTAGTAAGATGGGCAAGGAATCGGAACCGGTGATTGCTGAAATATTGCTTCGTGGTATTGTACTTTCAATGCAGCGTCATGCTCAGGATCGAGCCGGTTGTGAAATTGCGTTTTTGGCGATGTCTGTTTCACTGGAAAAACCAACGGTTACGAATTTAATCGCCAACCCGTTTTCTAAGGAAGAGTACAGTATAAGCCGGATTAAAGATGAAGAAAATCCGAACAAAAAATTTATTTCTGTTTCATCGTCCGGTAATCGCCAACCGTTTCGTGTTCCTGATTACCGCACAGAAAAAAATAAAACAGAATAATTTACTAATACAAAATTTACCAATACAATAATTTTATGTTGCGAATTATATTTCAAATTGTGTTTCGAATAAATTTCTTTTTTTTGTTTTTATCGTTAAGTGTTTATGCGGCGGAGGTTCCGTTTGAAGTAACTGATGCGGATGGTAATACGGTGAGCGGAACAATTGTTGCGTTTGATTCTGTACAGTTGGTTCTTGATAATAACGGAACAAAAACGGAGATATTAACGGAAAAAATTGTTCGGATACAAAATTTGCTTAATAATCCGTTTTTGTCGGTGGTTTCCGGTTCTGGTGAATTGTCTGTTTATCCTTCAAATCCCAATATGCCGCCCCGAAAACAGCCAAGTAAATCTATCACCGCACTGTTTCAAAAACGGGAAGCAAACTCTTCACAAAAAAATAGCGAAACAGAAACGAAACCGGTTTTTCCTGAAATTGTTTCTGTTCTGGAATTGAAAGATCACACGCGGCTGGTTATTACGGAATTTGTAACGAAAGGAAAATCCGCTGTTGCCCGTCTTCTCAACAATGAGGAGATTACTTTGCCGTTGGAACAACTTCGTGCGGTTCGGTTGATTGTTAAGGGCTTGAACGAAGTTACGATTTCTCCTGAAGATTGGCAGAAATACGCCGCCCAATCCGGTCATACGGAAACAGGAGATCGAATTGTTGTTGGTCAATCCGGTTCTTTGGATGTTTACACTGGCATTCTTAAAGAAGTTGGCAAAGACACTATTTCGTTTATTGTTGACGGTGAAACGCTTCCGGTTCCGCGACGAAAAGTATTCGGGCTGTTATTTCATTCGTTACAAGATGTGTCGTTACAAGATTTGCAAAACACTGCTCAAACTCCGCAAACGCCGTTTGGTTTGCTTTCTCTTTGGAATGGTACGATATTGCATCTTCACACATTAAAATTGAACGAAAATGGTCAATGGTCTTGGACAACAGTTTCCGGTGTTACCGGAGTATTGACTTCTGAAGAAATTAACGAATTGGATTTTGGACGGAAAAACGCTTTTTATTTAACTGATTTACAACCGGTTCTGCTGGAGCAAGCGTTTTTCTTTGATCGGGAAACGGAAAAAACGGCGGAAGAAAAAAATGTTACAAACGCTTTGCGGTTGCTTCGGACTTATCGGACACAAAAAATAATTTCGCAACTTTCTAATTCCAAAAACAACAATAACAGTAACAACACAAAATTATCGTTTTTACCGTCTCAGCCGCGAAATGATTTGCGTTACAACAAGATAGCAGACAATCCGATACCGGAATTTGAGGATTTTGTTCTTAACGGTAATATTTACGAGCATGGTTTTGTTGTTCCGGCTAAGGCGGTTTTTGAATATTCACTTACCGATTCATTTACTGTATTCCATGTTATTGCGGGAATTGATGATCGGTTACGTCCTAACGGGGGGGTACGTCTTCGGATTCAGGCGGAGCAGCAACTTCTGGGTGATTGGATATTTTACGGTGATGAACCGGCGAAATCGTTGAAACTTACTTTGCCGCCCAATACCAAAACATTGAAATTTGAAGTTGATTTTATCAAAGGAATTACTGTTCCGGCAATCCTAACTCTTGCCGAACCAAAATTGTTAAAATAATTACAAAAAACAGCAATGTATTTTGCAACATATTTTACTAAACTGTTACGTTATGGACGCCTGCGTGTGCGGTGTGCGCACGTAGGTGTTTGTTTACTGTGTTTGTAATGGCGACGGTTTCTGGTAAAATCGTTTGTTGAAAGTTTATTCATAGATTTGCAGATTTTATTGTGTTAAAAACAAAAACATTGCGAATTAATCTATGAACAGAAGAAAATGATTCTCAATCCTTTATTATTTTCAGGAGAAACACAATGGCAACCATTAAAATCGGTTTGGTTGGCTGCGGCGGTCGTGGACGCGGAGCAGTACAAAATGCATTAAAAAATGCTGTAACTAAAGATGTTAAACTTGTTGCAGTTGCCGATGCCTTTCAAGACAGCGTCGATGGAACAGTAAAACTTTTTTCAAATCAATATCCCGACCAAACGGATATTCCCAAAGAACAACAATTTGTCGGACTTGATTGTTGCGAAAAATTACTGAAAACAGAGGTCGATGTGGTGTTACTTTGCGAACCGCCGGGATTTCGTCCTCGTGATTTTGTTGCAGCGGTTGATGCCGGCAAACATATTTTTGCTGAAAAACCTGTTGCTGTTGACTCGCCCGGTGTTCGCCGGTTTCTCACTGCCAACGCCAAAGCGAAAACAAATAAACAAATTGTTCTTGTCGGACATCATCTTCGTTTCGAAAAAAAACATTACGAACCCATCAAAAT
>JAISNF010000510.1 GCA_031276415.1 Planctomycetaceae bacterium | reverse complement strand
AAACTTGAGCGGGCTAGTATAACTCAAACCAAAAAATCAGACAAGACGAATTTATCGCAATTATTCCGGTTTTTCAAAATAAAAATCGTGATTGATTGTCCGAAGGTAGTCGTACAAAGTGGAGTGAATAGTGAATAGTGTTCGCAAGCGGATTAAAAACGTTTTGGTAAAAAATTCCGCTAAGGTAAGGTGTTTGCCCAAAATAGCGGCGGGTTTTAACCCGCCGGACAAACACAGGGAATGCGGAATTACAAACATTTTGGTAATAATTCCGCATTGCGAAACTCTCCACTATCAACTCTCAATTCTCAACTATTATGTTGACTTTTCAGGACGTTAGGAAAATAAAAAAGATTGTCCGCAGATTACGCCAATGATCGCAGATGGTTTTTAAAATACAACATCATCTGCGTAATCTGCGGACAATCTTAAAAATAATCTGCGGTTAATAAAATAGATTTGTGGTTTTTAGAAGTTCCCTCTTGATTTCTATTTGTAAACAAATTAAAAATTTCCTTCGTGTTTTCTGTGTTCTCTGTGGTTAATAAAAATAAATCTGTGGTTTTTAGAAGTTCCTTTAAGACAAAAGAGAATTATGTTTACCGAAATCAGCAGTTCGTCGAACCGGAAAATTAAGGAAGTTATTAAATTGCGCGACAGTAAATATCGGCGCAATTCGGGGCGGTTTTTGATTGACGGTATTCGCGAAATCGAACGAGCATGTTGTTGCGGTATCAAAATTCTTGAAGTGTTCGGCAATAAAGAAACAATTAACAACTTTGCAAAAAAATGGGAAAAAAATGTATCGCAAAAAGATTCGTTCTATTCTATTTCAAACGTCTTACTTGAAAAAATTTCTTTCGGGAACAGAAATGAAGGAATTGTTGTTGTTGCTGAAATTCCCAAAGAACCGGCGGCATTAACATTATTTGAAGCGAAAATTTGTTCTGTTTCGGTTCCTCTTCTTGCTGTTTTGGAACGTATCGAAAAACCGGGTAATTCCGGTGCCGTTTTTCGTAGCGCAGACGGAGCGGGTCTTGACGGAATTATTGTAGCGGATTCAATGACCGACCTTTACAATCCAAACACAATTCGCAGCAGTTTAGGAACTATTTTTCGGATTCCGCATGCGGCAATGGATTCCATTTCAGCAATAAACTGGCTTCGGCAACATAAAATTCGTTGTGCGGTTTCACGTTGTAATGCCGCTGTTCCTTATACGGATTACGATTTTTGCCAACCGACAGCAATTGTTCTTGGCAATGAAGCGGAGGGACTTTCTGATATTTGGTACGGAAACGATGTTACAACAATTTCGATTCCGATGCGGGGAATTGCCGATAGTCTCAATGTTTCCAATGCCGCTGCTATTTTGTTTTACGAAGCCCAAAGGCAAAGATTGTGATTTGTAATTTATAGTTTGTAATTTGTAGTTATAGTTACAAAACCACAAATTACAAAATACAAAATACAAAATATTTTTGGGGTCTTGCTTGATTGAACCGGTTGATTGCGGCTATAATGGCGACTTGTTTCTTTGATTTTAAGAATATTTATACGGTTTATACTGTTAATCGTGTTGCCGTGTCGATAAACCAGAAATTTCAACTGTTTTTCACCTCAGAATGAATCAGGATTCGGCTTATTGGAAAAAAGGTGTTCGTTACACTGCTCTCTCTGATATTGGTTTGCGGCGAGCAAATAATCAGGATTCGTATGCCGTCAAAATTGCCTCTACTGCCCGACAATGGTTGGATCGCGGGCATTTATTTCTTGTTGCTGACGGAATGGGGGCTCATGTTGCCGGAGAAGTTGCCAGTCATTTGGCGGTGGAAACTGTTGTCCAAAGTTATTTCAAGCGAACCAACGAACCGCCGCCGCAAGCATTGGTTCAAGCCGTGTACGATGCCCATCGAATCATCAAAGAAAACAGCCGGCGGGAAGACGCTTACCGTGACATGGGAACAACCTGTGACGCTTTTGCAATGTTACCGCAAGGTCTTTTAATTGCTCATGTTGGCGATTCGCGGGTTTATCGGGTTCGCAATCATGTTATTGAGCAGTTGACTTTTGATCACAGTCTTGTCTGGGAAGTTTGTATGGCGACAGATTTACCATTTAATCAGGCGCCAAGTTATATTCCCAAAAATCAAATTACCCGTTCACTGGGACCTACGGAAAAATTAGTTGTTGATTTGGAAGGACCTTATCCGATTGTGGTTGGCGATACATTTTTAGCGTGTAGTGACGGTTTGAGCGGGCAAGTCTCTGACCGTGAAATTGGTGAACTGCTTTCTGTTTTTTTACCGGAAACTGCTGCTGAGACATTGGTAAATCTCGCTAATTTGCGCGGCGGTCCCGACAATATCACTGTTGTAATTGCGCAGGCAACAGAATCATCCGCAGCAACCCAAGAGGTTGATACGGAATTAAAAATTCCGTTTTCGAGTTGGCTGCTTTTGGGAACAACTGTTTTTTGTGGAATTGGGGCGATTTTTGGTTTTATTTTAGGAAACATTCCGATTAGCGGTTTGTTTACCCTAATAACCGTACTAACGGCGTTTTCTTTCCTGATACTTGCCAAAAAATCATTGTTTGACAGTTCGCCGTTTCTCCAAACCATTCAATCCGGCGGTAAAATGCCGTACACCAAAACATCATGTGCTCCCAGTCATGAATTTGTTGTCATATTATCTGAAATTCTTCAGGAGTTACGCGAGGCAACGAAAGGGCAACAACTCAGTGTTAATTCGGACGAAGCCAATCAATACGAAAAAAAAGCGGTTAAGGCAGTTGAAACGCATGACATGGTTGCTGCCATACAAAATTATGCGCTGGCAATCAATCATCTGATGCGGGAATTGAAAAAATTAAATTCAAAGAAAAAATAGGACACCTCTAAAAATTCAGTTTTTCATCAAAAAAAAATTATTCATAAGTCCTGTATTTTTCAATGATCCCAAATTAACAAAACAAAATTTTTTTTAATTGAATATCAAAACGTTATTTAATATTATAATTGATTTTTGATCTAAAATAACTTTATCTAAAATTATTTTTTTTCTCTGTGAACTCTGTGTTCTCTGTAGTTAATAAAAAAACAGTTATTAGAAGTTACCATAAATATTGTAGCAGTTTGAGGTAATTCAAAAGGTAGAATATTATTTATGATTTCCGTTTTGTAAACGGGGAAAAAAATTTTGTTCCTGGTGTTGACAGGTTTAACTTATTGGTCAAGTGCAAGCGAAACGGGCGCAGTTGAGTGCAAGCGAAATGGGCGCAGTAGTTGCCCAAAAGGTAGTTATTTTTTAGAATATATTTTGTTTTTTGTTTCATTCCTTTAAT